>JACIWW010000049.1 GCA_014360905.1 Chloroflexota bacterium | reverse complement strand
TCAAAGAGACTGGCCAGGGCCAACGTGATCCTGCTACCGCGGCTACTCCGCGTACCCCCGCTGATCTTGCGCGCTACCACCAGCGGACGAAGGCTCCGTTCGGCCAGATTGTTGTCCGCACTCAGCCCATCGACCAGCACAAACAGGAACAACTCATCTTGATGCCGCAGCACCCGTTTTGCCAAGGCCTGACAAGGATGCTTTTTCACCTGCGCGTAAGCCAGACCCAAGCGCTGAAGCCGCTCCAGGAAAGCTCGGTATTGCTTCTCCCGCTCCGCCTGGCTCGGTTTGCCACAAGCTTGGATGAACTCCTGCGCCTCATCATAGAGCGCACGCACGTCCTTCGCCCAAGTCACCACTTCTTCCTCGCTGCTGTGCTCTTCCTTCAGCCTATGCAGGTCGCGCAGCAGATGCGCCCAACAGCGTTGATGCCGACCTAGGTACACGTTGTAAGCGCCATAGAAATCACTGCTCAGAATGCCCCGGAATTGCGCCCCAAGCAGCCTCCTCACCACCCCATGTGCACGGCTCCAGTCATATTCGTAGTAGCGCACCCCCTCCGACCCAGGCGTACTACAACCCCAGAGATACCCATTCCGCCCATCCTCACGCCATCCGGTCTCATCCATGTGCACCACGGCACTGCTCCACATCTGCGCGCGTAAGGATTGTAGCGTCGGCTCCGCCTTCTGCCGCAGCTGCTCCAGCACCTCCACCAACTCCCCAACGCTGAGTTGTACCTGGTGCATGCTCTGCAGGTACTCCTGAATCAAGCGATAGGGCAAACGCAACCTCGTGCGCAGATAGGCGATCACACTGACCAAGCGCACCCCGATCCGGCCCTGCCCTAACACCTGCCCGCGCAAATCCAACTGCGGCGTATGCCACCGCCCACACTTGGGGCACCACCGTTTGATGACGCGATGCTCCGTCACCTCCACAGCCTGTGGAGGCGGCAGATCGATCACCTGACGCCGACGCGCCACACTGTGACCGTACAACTCATAGCCACAGTCAGGACAGCGCTCCAAGGCATGGCTTACCACCCTAGTCGGGGTTTCCCGCCTTCGACCACGGTTGCACTCCGCTCTCCGCTTGCGCCGAGGAGGACGTGGCTCCGTATCCCTGCGCTTATTGGGCTTGGCAAAAGGAGGTGGCCGTTTCTTCCCCTCCTCTAGTTCGGCAATGCGTTCCTGGGCTAGCTCTAGCTCCTCTTGCAAGGCAGCTACTTGTGCGCGCAAAGTATTGTTCTCAGCACGGAGGGCAACGACTTCTTCTTCCAGTGTCATGTGCTCAGTATACCACAGCTAGCCCTAATCTGAACAATTAC
>JACIWW010000048.1 GCA_014360905.1 Chloroflexota bacterium | reverse complement strand
GGGTGTATTTCAATTTGGGGGCAAATTTGGGGCATAATGTAGGGAAGAATCGAAGCTCAAGAGAAAGGAATCTAAGATGAAACGCACCCGTGCAGAGATCAAAGCGCAGCTATTGGCAGAGGCTGAGCACCAGATTGATAAGCTTCTGGATTGGACGGAAAGCACTGCATGTCCGACGCTGAACGATATTGAAGAAGCGGTGCTGAGGATACGCAAGGAGTTGGAGCCAGTGCTGGCGGAGAAGGTGATAGAGGCCCAGGGGAGCGTACAGCCTGTGCCTGGGCCCTTGTGTCCGACTTGTGGGAAAGAGATGCATGGGAAAGGGCGGAAAAAGAGGGGCGTAGAGACACGCCTAGGGCTAGTGGAGATGGAGCGGGATTACTACTACTGCACACACTGTCAGCGGGGGTCTTTTCCCCCTGGATGAGCAACTACGGGTGTGGGACCGGGGATGGAGCGAAGGGCTAGCCAAGTTGGTGGTCTGGTTATGTGGACATGTGGATTACTCCTTGGCGGAGGAGATCCTGGGTGAGGTGAGCGGGGTGAGGCTTTCGGATACGAGTCTGTGGCGGCGGGTAAAAAGATGGGGGGAGAAGATCAAGGCGCTGGAAGCGGCGCAGATGGCCAGGGCGATGGTGGTGGCGCAACAAGATGGGTTAGTGCGCGGAGAGAGTAAGACGGCGCAGCGCATGGGTGTAGCGATGGATGGGATGATGGTGCATGTGCGTGAGGAGGGGTGGAAAGAACTGAAGGTTGGCTGTGTCTTTGAGGTCGAGCTGCAACGTGCAGAGCAAGCAGGCCAGCCAGGGGAGCAGGTTCGTGCCATGCACAACAGCTATACCGCGATTCTGGGTGGGCCGAAGCAATTTGGGCAGGCGCTATGGGCCGAAGCCAGCCGGAGGCAGTTGCCACGGGCTACCGAGAGCATTGTGTTGGGCGATGGTGCGCCCTGGATCTGGAATCTGGCCGCAGAGCATTTCCCCTACAGCCGACAGGCAGTCGATTGGTACCATGCCCAAGAACATCTCTATCACGTAGCCCATTTGACTTTTGGCGAGGGCAGCGCCGTGGCCATCCGTTGGGCCAAAGGGCTGGAAAAGCCGCTGTACCAGGGGCAAGTGTGGCAGGTGGTTGGGGCGATCCACAGGCTAGCGGAGCGACATCGGCAGGTGGCACAAAAGTTGCGTAAGGAAGCACAGTACTTTGCACGCAACAAACGGCGCATGCAGTACATGGAACTGCGTGAGGATGGTTTCCCTATTGGCAGTGGCATGGCCGAGAGTGGGTGCAAACAATTCCATGCCCGTTTCACTGGTCCTGGGATGCGCTGGAGTCGAGCTGGGCTAGAACGCCTGGCCCCAATTCGAGCTGCTATCCTCAGCAAACGTTTCCATGAAGTGTGGACAGCCGTTTACAACTCGCCCCTAAACTGAAATGCACCC
>JACIWW010000047.1:1924-2537 GCA_014360905.1 Chloroflexota bacterium | reverse complement strand
GCGAAAGCGGTGATACCTTGGAAATGATAGAGCGGCCTCATGGCGGGCTGTCGCTCGTCCTAGTGGATGGCCAGCAAAGTGGGCAATCCGCTAAACGCATCAGCAATCTGGTAGCTCGCAAGGCTATCTCGCTGCTAGCGGAAGGTGTGCGCGACGGCGCAGCAGCCAGAGCGACACATGATTACCTGCGCACCTATCGCCAAGGCCAAGTATCGGCTGAACTGAGCATGGTTTCCCTTGACCTGGTCACACGCACGCTCGTCATATCCCGTAACAGCCATTGCCCGGTATTGCTCTTGGACAAAGAGGGGTGGCAGACGCTCGATGAGCCAAGCCAACCTATCGGTATCTATGCCGGCACAAAGCCCAGCATCACCGAAATTCCAATAGCAGCCAATATCTGGGTAATTGCCTTTACAGATGGCGTGCTCCATGCCGGGCGTCGCTTTGGCACGTCGTTTGATGCCCTGACCCATGCTGATTCTTTGGTCAAAGAGCATCAATGCACCGCTCCTACATTGGCTGATGCCTTGTTAGCCCATGCCATAGAACTAGACCACGGCCGCCCACAAGATGACATGAGTGTGCTCGTACTGGCTCTGGTACCAAGGAA
>JACIWW010000047.1:0-1914 GCA_014360905.1 Chloroflexota bacterium | reverse complement strand
CTGGCTGTTCGTTTTCCGCTGCCACCTCTCTGAAACACCGTAACTGCCATGCCTATAACGGGATGTGAGGCGCAACGTTATGCGTATAGTCCTGGTAGGCATTTGTGGAAGTGGCAAAACTGCACTAGCGCAAGGGCTGCGCAAGCTGGGCTACGAAGTGCGCGAATGCGGGCAAGAGCATTCCGAAGTCCCTTATATGTGGCAGGCCATCTCGCGACCGGATGTGTTGATTTATCTGGATGCCAGCGAAGAGGTGATCTATCGGCGCGGACAGCGCCACTACGTGGTAGGGTGCGTGGAAGAGCAACGACGGCGTTTGGCCCATGCACGCGCCCATTGCGACTTGTACATCATGACCGATGACTTGACTGAATCGCAGGTTCTCGATATTGCACGAGAATTCTTAGAAGGCTATACGCCCAAGCGCAATGGTAATTTGACAGACCAGTAGGGATGGCATATAATCGAGCAACCTGAACAGGTACAAGCCGGCCACACCCGGCAAGGGGTGTGGTTATTATTTGTCTGTTCAAAATCTTGGAGGAATTTGATGCAGCAGCGTGACATGACTTTGTTGATGCTTATCATCATCGTGACAGGTATCACGATCTGGATTGTCTGGCCTAACAACCCTGGCCTGCATATCCATTTTGGCCCGATCCATTTTGATCGCGACATTAAAGTGCACCGCGGACTTGATTTGCAAGGTGGTGTACAAGTAGTACTGGAAGCCGATTTGCCTTCGGGACAACAGGTGGACGCAGATGCCATGGCTGCGGTCAAAGGCATTATTGACAACCGTGTGAATGGCCTAGGGGTAGTGGAGCCCCTCGTACAACTGGCAGGCTCCAACCGTATCGTCGTTGAATTGCCTGGCATTCAGGACCCCGAGTTGGCTATTTCCACTCTGCGCCAGACTGGCCTCCTGGAATTCATAGATGCCGGCAATACTTTCCTGCCCCCGGGCTTGGAAGTTCAGACCAGCTTCCGTGAAAGTGGCGAGTTTGGCATCCCAACTCCTACCCCCGAACCAACCGCAACCGCTACTGCTCTGGCTACAGAAACAGCAACGCCTACTCCAGCGCTTACTCCCACAGAGGTTGTCTCACCTACGGTAACTGCTGAAGCCACGCCTTCACCCACTCCGCGCCCGCGCATCTTCCGCACGGTGATCACTGGAAGACACTTGAAGACGGCACAGGTTGGACAGGATGAATACGGCCGGCCACAGATCAACTTCACCCTAACCGAAGAAGGGGCAAAAATCTTTGCCGAGCACACTGCAGCCAACATTGGACGTTACTTAGCCATTGCAATGGACGGGGTCATCATCTCCTGCCCGCGCATCGAAAGCGCCATCACCGAAGGCTCAGGCCGCATCACGGGGGACTTTAAGCTCTCCGAGGCACGCAGTATCGTTATCCAGTTGCGATATGGTGCATTACCTGTACCACTGAAGGTCATCCAAAACCGTACCGTAGGCCCTACGCTGGGCCAGGATTCTGTTGCCAAAAGCACTCGCGCAGGCATTATTGGGGTCATCATCGTCCTGTTGTTTATGCTAGTGTACTATCGCCTGCACGGCTTAGTAGCGGATACAGCGTTGATTATCTATGCACTAGTTACATTCAGCCTGTTCAAGCTGATTCCCGTGACACTGACTTTGCCCGGTGTCGCAGGCTTTCTATTCTCTATAGGCACTGCGGTAGATGCCAATATTCTGATTTTTGAGCGCATGAAGGAAGAACTTCGCCAAGGAAAGCGGTTCGGCTCTGCTATTCAGGGTGGTTTCGACCGTGCCTGGACTTCTATTCGTGATTCCAACCTCTCCACCTTGATCACGTGCGCGATTCTCTATTGGTTCGGTTCCAATTTTGGCGCCAGCATGGTCAAAGGCTTTGCCGTCACGCTTTT
>JACIWW010000046.1 GCA_014360905.1 Chloroflexota bacterium | reverse complement strand
CGCCCCCACTTTGGCGTGGGCATGGAGCAAAAGCCTCCTTTGGCCGTCTTGCGCCATTTGGGGTATACTGGGGATGAGCATATCGCCTTGCTACCACCTATCCTGCTCGACCCAATTAGTACCGAACTGCTGCTCGCTTGTGACAAAGAGGCTGGTAACGATCTATTGGCCACTTACACACGATACAGGTTCCCAATAACGTGCTCTCGGTTTGACAGACGAACTATAGTGCGTATGATAAGACTTCGTAAACACACTGATATGAGGAGACGACATGGTATACGAGGTCCCTGTCGAGGAATTGCGCAATATATGCAATCCGCAAGACCTGGATTTCTCCAGTACAGACCAAGTTGAGCCCTTAGTGGGTATACTTGGTCAAGAACGTGCCCTGCAAGCTCTGCGCTTTGGTCTGGCCATACAAAGCGAGGGCTTCAATATCTATGTCGCAGGACGACCAGGCACTGGTCGCACTAAGGCAGTAATGTCCTTTCTAGAAGAATTGGCCAAAGACAAGCCCACGCCACCTGACTGGTGTTACGTCAACAACTTCCGCGACCCCTATCGTCCCAAAGCAGTTTGCCTACCTGCTGGCCAAGCCAAACAGTTCCGCAATGACATGGAAAGGCTGATCAGCGAAATCCGCAAACGGATTCCCCTTGCTTTTGAGAGCGAGCAATATGCCAACAGGCGCGAGGCGATCACGAAAGCATTCGAGGAACAGCGCCAGCATATCCTGGCTCAGCTTGATCAGACTGTGCAGCAGATGGGCTTTCGCATCCAAATTTCCCCCACAGGCTTACTGCTTGTGCCAATGAAAGACGGCAAACCCATGAGCGAGCAAGAGTTCGCTGCACTGACGGAGGAACAGCGCCAGCAAATTATTGTCAAACGCATTGCTGCGGATGCAGAAGTGAACACGGCCATGAAACAAGCTCACTTGGCCGAGAAAAAGAGCCAAGAACAGTTGCGCGAAATCGATCGCGAGACAGCCTTGATCATTGTTCACCCACTTATCGAGGACCTTGAGGAAAAATATAAAACCAGTTCGGACGTCGTCTCCTATCTGACAGAAGTACAAGACAGCATCTTGCAGAACCTAGCCAGGTTTCGCGGTGAAGAAGAACCACAGCCTGCACCTTCCAGTGCTGCACCCGGGACGACCTCGTTCTTTCGCCGGTATGAAGTCAATGTCATGGTGGATAACTCCGAATTGCATGGGGCTCCAGTGCTCACCGAGCTCAACCTAACCTATCACAATCTATTTGGGCGCATTGAGCGCGAGGCCGAATTTGGAGCTTTCGTCACAGATTTTACTATGCTAAAAGGCGGTGCCCTGCACCGTGCCAATGGCGGGTACCTCGTATTGCCGGTAGAACCTTTATTGGATAACCCCATCACTTGGGACGGACTGAAACGTGCTCTCAGCAGCAAACAAATCAACATCGAAGATGTCTCAGAACGGCTGGGTGCTGTTCCGGTGAAGAGCGTGCGACCTGAGCCTATACCCCTGAATGTGAAAGTGGTTCTGATCGGTGATCCACGCTCGTATTACCTCCTCTACGGCCTCGATCCAGATTTCAGCGAGTTGTTCAAGGTAAAAGCAGATTTCGATGTGCGTATGGAGCGCAGTGCAGAAAACGTCCGCGCTTACATAGCGTTCATCAGTGGGCTTTGTCGTAAGGAGGGGCTGCGCCATTTCCGGCGTGAGGCTGCTGCGAAGATTGTTGAGTATGGCTCAGCACTGGCTGGAGACCAGAGAAAGCTTTCGACACATTTTGCACAGATTGCAGATGTTGTACGCGAAGCTAGTCTCTACGCAGAACAGGATAATACCCAATACGTCACAGAAGAGCACGTCAGGAAAGCCATTGATGCGCGAATTCACCGCTCAGATATGCTTCAGCAGCACATTCGAGAATCCATGATCGAAGGGACGATACTGATTGATACAGACGGTGAAATGCCTGGGCAAGTGAACGGATTATCGGTGCTCAGCCTGGGTGATTATCAATTTGGATACCCGACACGAATCACCGCTACCATCGGGTTGGGACGGGACGGCGTGCTGGATATCGAACGAGAAGCAAAACTGGGAGGTCCAGTGCACACTAAGGGCGTGCTCATCCTGAGCGGATATTTGACCCGTCAATACGCTCAGGATAAACCGCTAACCCTGTCCGCTCGCGTCGTGTTCGAGCAAAGCTACCAAGAAGTCGAGGGAGACAGTGCTTCCAGTGCCGAGTTATACGCCCTTCTGTCTGCCTTGTCAGAACTGCCCATACAACAAGGCATTGCAGTCACAGGCTCTATCAACCAGTGGGGACAACTACAATCAGTCGGTGGCATCAATGAAAAGATCGAGGGATTCTTTGACTTGTGCGCTGGCAAGGGTCTAACTGGAAAGCAAGGTATCATTATTCCCAGGAGCAATGTAAAGAATCTGATGCTCAAGGAAGCCATAATCGAGGCTGTCAGGCAAGGCCTCTTTCACGTGTACGCAGTAGACAACGTTGACCAAGGCCTGGAGATACTCACCGGCATTCCTGCAGGGACCAGGGGCACGGACGGCAAATTCCCAGAAGGTTCCGTCCATGCCCGAATTGACGCCAGGCTACGTAAACTTGCCGAAGATTTGCACCAATTCGGCAAAGAGGCGGATTAATTGCTACTTGCTCTGCAGTATTCCCCGAAAGATCATTCTAGGCCGCATAGCGGCTCAGAATGAAAAGGAATTAGGGCTTGGCAGAGATGCCCCAAATTCGTATCCGAAGCAGCTTATTGTAAGTGGCCAATAGATCGTTACCAGCCTCTTTGTCACAAGCGAGCAGCAGGTCGGTACTAATTGGGTCGAGCAGGATAGGTGGTAGCAAGGCGATATGCTCATCCCCAGTATACCCCAAATGG
>JACIWW010000045.1 GCA_014360905.1 Chloroflexota bacterium | reverse complement strand
GCCAGATCGGCCATAGGCGGTGCTCCTCCTGGTGCAGTTGTTTCCACAATTCTTTTACCACAGGAGCACCCCCTTTTGTCAAAATCGCCTGTACCACCTGGTAACGATCTGTTGGCGCAAGCGCACTGTAATGGTTTGACATTTGTACCCAAAATACGTAAACTATTACCTTTAGAGTAACCTATTGGGAGCATCTATGGAGTTCCAAGAAGTCATCATGCGCCTAGATCATTTCTGGGCAGAAAAGGGCTGCCTCATCTGGCAGCCCTATAATGTGCAAGTCGGTGCCGGGACGATGAACCCAGCCACTGTGTTGCGTGTATTAGGACCAGAACCGTGGAATGTGGCTTATGTCGAACCTAGCATTCGCCCGGCTGATGGCCGCTACGGAGAAAATCCTAACCGCTGGCAACAGTTTTACCAGTATCAGGTGATCCTGAAACCTGATCCTGGCAATCCGGTGGAAGTCTATCTAGATAGTTTGAAAGCATTGGGGATCAATCCTCGCGAACACGATATCCGGTTGGTAGAGGATGATTGGGAATCTCCCGCCCTAGGAGCCTGGGGCTTGGGTTGGGAAGTTTGGATGGATGGTCAGGAAATCACCCAGTTCACCTATTTTCAACAGGCAGGCGGGTTTGACCTGGATCCAGTGTCCGTGGAAATTACCTATGGTCTGGAACGTATCGTGATGGTGCTACAAGGCGTAAGTGACTTTGTGCACATGAACTGGGGCCATGGCATCACTTATGGCGATATACTCCTGCGTTCCGAGGTCGAACACTGTACCTATAACTTCCAGACAGCCAGCGTTGAGCGGTTGAAGCAAATGTACGAGCTGTTCGAGGCCGAGGCCAGGAGCGCTCTGGCTGCCGGCTTGGTGATCCCTGCCCACGATTACGTGTTAAAGTGCTCTCATACCTTTAATGTCTTAGATGCGCGAGGAGCGATTGGCGTCACGGAGCGAGCGCGTTACTTCGCGCGTATGCGCGAACTATCCCGAGAGATAGCCAAAGCTTATCTGGCGCAGCGTGAGGCAATGGGCTTTCCATTCCTGCAGCGTGGCGGCAGCATTGCGAGCTGCCCTGTGCCAGCCGCAGAGCCGAAGCAGTTCTCTCAGAAACCTGCTGCTTTGCTGCTGGAAATCGGCGTCGAAGAGTTGCCAGCCTTGGAAGTCGACTCTGCCTTGGAGCAATTGCACGTAAATGCACGGCAGATGCTATCGGATGCCAGATTGCATTTCGAGGACGTGCATGTGTTCGGGACGCCTCGCCGCCTAGTAGTCCAAGTACCCGGGCTGGCACCCAGACAGGCCGATGTGCAACGCATGATTAAAGGACCGCCAACGGATTTTGCTTTTGATACAGAAGGCCAGCCTACCAAAGCGGCACTCGGCTTTGCTAAAGCGCAGGGCGTGAGCGTTGCTGATCTACAAACACGGGAATACGAGGGCAAGAGTTACGTCGTGGCAGTCAAGACAGAACTCGGTCGCGCTGCCGTGGAAGTATTGACTGAAGTGTTGCCCGAACTCATCGCTTCGCTGAAATTTACCAAGAGCATGCGCTGGAACGAAAGCAATGTAGCCTTCGCGCGCCCCATTCGCTGGATTGTGGGGCTACTAGGTGATCAGGTCGTGCCTTTCGAATGGGCTGCGGTACAGAGCGGACGAGTCTCACGTGGCCTTCGCCCGTTTGGCTCGCCAGACATTATGTTGACCACTGCGGATGCTTACTTCGAAGCCATGCAAGCCAATTTCATTTTGATAGACCCAGAGGAGCGTAAAAGGCAAATTCACTCGCTATCCTCAGACCTGGCAGCCTCTATGGGTGGCTATATCCCTGAAGACCCACTGCTCTTGCAAGAAGTGACCAACCTGGTGGAGTGGCCAACACCACTGCTGGGGCATTTTGATGAACAGTATCTGACATTGCCATCGGAAGTTCTTGTCGCAGTAATGAAAAAGCACCAGCGTTATTTCCCGGTGATGAAAGATGGAAAGTTGCTGCCCTACTTTGTAGCCGTAGCTAACGGCCCCTTCGATTGTCTGGATAGCGTGCGCCGCGGCTACGAAGAGGTGCTTCGAGCTCGCTATGCTGACGCTGCTTTCTTCTACAAAGCAGACACGAGTAAAAAATTGGAAGAATTCCTACCGCGTCTGCACACGTTAACCTTTCAAGAGCAACTTGGCTCAATGCTGGATAAAGTGTCTCGCCTGGAAAAACTCGTGCCCGTGCTGGCAGACTTGATCGGAGTCTCAGACGCGGAACGAGAGATAGCGATCCGCGCTGCTCATCTGTGCAAGGCCGATCTGGCCACGCAAATGGTTGTTGAATTGACCTCTCTACAGGGAGTGATGGGGGCGAAGTACGCTGCCTTATCAGGCGAAAGTCCTCAGGTAGCAAAAGCTATTTACGAGCATTACTTGCCACGCAATGCAGGCGACGAATTACCACAGACGGTTCCTGGCGTACTAGTTGGCTTAGCTGATCGCCTGGATAGTCTGGTTGGCCTGTTCGCAGTTGGCCTATGCCCCACAGGATCTACTGATCCGTATAGTCTCCGCCGCGCTGCCTTAGGCCTGGTGCAAATTCTGGCAGAGAAAGGTATCTCTCTTTCGTTGCAACAGGCATTCCGCGCAACGGCAGCCTTGTTGCCCATTGCCGTGTCGGATCAGGTTCTAGCAGATCTTCACGACTTTATCACGCAGAGACTACGTAGTTGGTTGCTCGAACTGGGTTATCGCTACGATTTGGTGGATGCTGCGCTGGCTGAACGCGCAGATAATCCCTGCGAGGCTTCGGTCACAGTGCGCAGTCTCAGCAACTGGGTGGCTCGTCCAGAGTTTCCGGATTTGCTCACGACATATAGCCGACCATCGCGCATCGTACGCGAGTACACTACCGAATTCCCCCTGCATCCTGAGATGTTCACTGAAGCGGCAGAGAAGGAGTTGTACCAAGCCATGCTCGCTGCCCAGGACAATCGGTCGAAAGTGAACGACGTAGACGGGTTGATGGCTATACTTGGTCCGCTGGCACAACCTATAGATACTTTCTTCGACCAGGTGTTTGTGATGGTGGACGAACAATCGGTGCGTGAGAACCGGTTGGCTTTACTGCAACGCATTGCCGCATTGCCAAAAGGCATTGTGGATTTGACCAAAATACTGGGCTATTAGATAATTAAATAATGATAGTCAAAATCTTTATTTCATCCATGTGAGATTGTGTTGGAAAGGGAGTTGAACCAAAATGGCAAAAGCTAGTGTGAAATCAAAAGAAACCAAGAAATGGGTTTACCTCTTCAACGAGGGTAACAAAGACATGCGGGATTTGCTGGGTGGCAAGGGTGCAGGCGTCGCCGAGATGACCAATTTGGGCTTGCCTGTACCACCTGGCTTCACAATTACTACCGAGGCGTGCAACGAATACTTCCGCCTGGGTCGCAAGTTCCCTGAAGGCATGTGGGATCAAGTGCTCGCTGCCTTGAGCACGATTGAGAAGCAAGTGGGCAAAAAATTTGGGGATGCCAATAACCCCTTGCTGGTGTCTGTACGCTCGGGTGCCAAAATGAGCATGCCTGGCATGATGGATACTGTGCTCAACGTTGGACTCAATGAAAAGACCCTGCGCGGTTTGGCTAAGTTGACAGGAGATAAACGGTTCGCCTATGACGCTTACCGACGACTCATCCAAATGTTCGGACGCATTGTCAAAGGCATAGATGGCAGAAAATTCGAGCAAATCCTAGACAGTTACAAGGAGAAAACAGAGGGCAAAAGGGATACCGATCTGACCGTGGACATGCTCAAGGACATCGTGCGGGATTACAAAGCCTTGTACAAGGAAGAACTGGGGGAAGATTTCCCAGAGGAGCCGATTGAGCAACTACGACAGGCCATAGAGGCTGTATTTGCCTCTTGGTTTGGCAAGCGTGCTGTGGACTATCGCAATTTCCACAAGATTCCTCACGATCTGGGCACTGCTGCGAACGTGCAGATGATGGTTTTTGGCAACATGGGCTTTAACTCGGGTACAGGTGTGTCCTTTACCCGCAGCCCATCTACCGGAGAGAAAGCTCTCTTCGGCGAATACCTCCTGAATGCCCAGGGCGAGGATGTAGTAGCAGGCGTGCGCACACCAAACAAAATTGCCGAACTGGAAGAGGAGATGCCTGAGATTTATGCGCAGCTTGCCCAAATCTCCAAGCGACTGGAAGAACATTATCGTGAAATGCAAGACATGGAATTCACGATCGAGCGTGGCAAGCTGTGGATGCTTCAGACACGCGCCGGAAAGCGCACTGCAAGCGCAGCGCTCAAAATCGCCGTAGACATGGTTAAAGAAGGACTGATCAGCAAAGAAGAAGCCGTCATGCGCGTCTCACCGGAGCAAGTAGATCAACTACTTCACCCAGTCTTCGATGAAAAGGCAAAGGGGGAGGCCCGTAAGTCAGGCAGGTATCTAGCCAAGGGCTTGAACGCTAGCCCGGGTGCTGCCAGCGGCATAGCCATCTTCGATGCCACCCGTGCGCAGGAAGCGGCCCAGTTGGAAATAGAAATAGAGGAGAATGGGCAGAAGAAAAAGATAAAGCAGCCCGTTATCCTGGTCCGGCCAGAGACGAGCCCTGAAGATGTGCATGGCATGCTTGCAGCACAGGGCATACTGACTCAACGCGGCGGGGCAACCTCCCATGCGGCTGTAGTAGCCCGCGGTCTAAATAAGCCCTGCGTCGCCGGATGTGAGGCGTTGTCCATTGATGTGGATGCACGGCAGTTTGCAGTCAATGACAAAGTAGTAAAAGAAGGGGACTATATCTCCATTGACGGCACCACTGGCGAGGTCTTTCTTGGAAAGATCCCAGCAGTCGAGGTCAAATACGAAGAGCAGACAGATTTGATCCAGTTGCTCTCCTGGGCTGACGAATTTCGCCGCCTCGAGGTGTGGGCAAATGCGGATTACCCACGCGATGCTGCCCAGGCACGCAAGTTTGGAGCACAGGGCATTGGCCTGTGCCGCACCGAGCACATGTTCTTCGAGGAAGATCGCCTGCCCATTGTGCAGCAGATGATCCTGCTGTCTGGCAAAGCCGCTGCCATCGAAAGTCGCATTCAGGCACTTCGCAAGGAACTGGAAAACGCCTCGGGCACATACGCAGAATCCATCCGGGCGGAAATCGCCGAGCTAGAGCAGAAACCCGAACGGAAACAGTACCATGAAGCTCTGGACAAATTGCTTCCTCTCCAGCGTGGAGATTTCGAGGGAATCTTCGAGGTCATGGACGGATTACCAGTTATTATTCGCCTGATTGACCCGCCCATGCACGAATTTCTGCCCAAGCGGGAGAAATTGATCCAGGAAGTGACCGAACTGCGCTGCCGTGGCGATAACCCTGCTCTGTTGCAAGAAAAGGAAAAGATGCTGAAGATCGTCGAGGACATGCATGAAGCGAATCCCATGCTTGGCCTGCGCGGCTGCCGACTCGGCATTGTGTTCCCCGGCGTGACAGAGATGCAGGTGCGTGCTATCTTTCAGGCGGCCTGCCGCATGAGCAAAAAAGGCATCAAGGTGCTTCCAAGGGTCATGATCCCATTGGTGAGCCATGTCAATGAGTTGCGGCATGAGCAAGTTGCCCTGGAGAAAGTGGCGAAGCAAGTCATGCAAGAAGAGGGCGTGGAAATAGACTACAAGTTTGGCACGATGATAGAGATTGCCCGTGCTGCGCTCACCGCAGACGAAATTGCAGAACTGGCACAGTTCTTCTCCTTCGGCACTAACGACCTGACACAGACGACATACGGCATCTCGCGCGACGACGCGGAGAAAGGGTTCCTCCTTGCCTATGTGGATCGAAAGATCCTGCCTGCCAACCCCTTCCAGGTATTGGACCGCGAGGGAGTGGGCAAGCTGATGGAAATGGCGGTGGAGTTAGGGCGTAAGACCCGTCCAGGCATGAGCATTGGCATTTGCGGTGAGCACGGTGGCGATCCCTCCTCGATCGAGTTCTGTCACATGATCGGCCTGGACTATGTTTCTGCTTCACCCTACCGCGTGCCCATAGCGCGACTGGCTGCAGCGCAGGCTGCACTTGGCAAGAGATTCGAGCAAGACAAATAAGCCAGCATTTCATTGGGCAAACCCGACCATAACAGCCTGATCAGGCCCTCCCGCGAGTACTGCTAACAACTTGCGGGAGGGCAATTGTAAGTGGCCAATAGATCGTTACCAGCCTCTTTGTCACAAGCGAGCAGCAGGTCGGTACTAATTGGGTCGAGCAGGATAGGTGGTAGCAAGGCGATATGCTCATCCCCAGTATACCCCAAATGGCGCAAGACGGCCAAAGGAGGCTTTTGCTCCATGCCCACGCCAAAGTGGGGGCG
>JACIWW010000044.1 GCA_014360905.1 Chloroflexota bacterium | reverse complement strand
GTTTCTAGGGTATGGATATTCTCAATACGTACAGAAAGTGTTAGAATTGGCCGGAGTGGATCTGAACACTTTAGAACCGGAGCAATATGGACACTGGACGCCGTACCTGCCCACCGGCAGGCAAGGTTGATTACAAAGAACTGCGCAAGATTAACCCTGAAGCCGCCAGGAAGGCCGTATTGGGCTATCTAGAGAGCAATGGGCATAATGTCTCCAGCACCGTGCAACTAGCTCTTGACAAGTTGGGATAGAGTGGTATAATCAATTTGGTGATGGATAACCTTTGTCGGACAACGAAGTCTAGGGTGTATTTTGCACACCTGGAATCAACCCAATGACGGGAGAAAAGGAGGGAAAAATTGGCGCAGAACAAGTATGCTTTCTTCGACGGCAAAATCGTCCCTATAGAGGAAGCCAAAATCAGCATCATGACGCATGCCCTCAATTACGGTACCGGCTGTTTTGAGGGCATTCGTGCTTATTGGAACGAAGAAGAGGAACAGCTCTATATTTTCCGCATGCCCGAGCACTACCAGCGATTGCACAACTCCTGCCGCATTCTGCTCATTGACCTGCCCTATTCTGTAGAGCAACTGGGTGACATCACGATCGAGCTATTACGGCGAGAAGGCTTCAAAGAGGATACCTACATTCGGCCGCTAGCTTTCAAATCCCAAGAGGGCATTGGGGTACGTCTAAAAGGTGTAGCTGATACCTTCGCTATGTTTGCTATGCCTTTTGGCAAATACATCGAAAGGGAAGAGGGCGCCAAGGTTTGTGTTTCCTCCTGGCGGCGCATCTATGATACCTCGCTGCCTGCCCGTGCCAAGTGCACCGGAGCCTACGTTAACTCAGCCTTGTGTAAAAGCGAAGCAGAAATGAACGGCTTCGATGAGGCAATCGTACTAACCCGCGGCGGTTCTGTCTCGGAGGGTAGTGCAGAAAACTTTTTCATGGTGCGCAATGGAGTCTTGATTACTCCATCCATTACCTCGGACATCCTGGAAGGCATCACCCGACAAACTCTTATTCAGTTAGCGCGTGAGGAACTCCACATCCCGGTCAAAGAACGCACCATTGACCGTACCGAGCTGTATGTGTGCGACGAAGCGTTCCTGTGCGGCACTGGAGTGCAAATCGCGGCCATCGCCAGCATTGATCACCGTCCGGTAGGCGATGGACGAATTGGTCCGATCACTAGGAGGCTACGCGATTTATATTTCGACATTGTGCGCGGTAAGATACCAAAGTACAAGCACTGGTGTACACCCGTGTACGACAAGCAAGCCAAAGCCTTTACTGCCAAAGGACCCTCACGGCAGGAAAGCGTAGCTGCCTTGGAATAGAGCACATCTAGTCACAAGGTTCTCGTATGATTAGGCATTAACCAAGATATGAGAACGGGAGCAATGCTAATGCTTCCGTTCTCTGTCCTTTCATTATACTCACCCAGGTGCTTTTGCCTCTTCTACACTTATGGTATAATCCACTTACCTTCTACCCGAGGGGAATCTGATGAGAGACGAGCGCATTATCTCGCCAAAGCGAAATGAGAATGAGGACGCTCTTGATTCTAGCCTACGCCCTAGGCAACTCTCCGAATACATCGGTCAGGAGAGAATTAAGGAAAATCTGAGTATTTGCATCGCTGCAGCCAAAGGGCGGGGAGAGTCACTGGATCATGTCTTGCTATATGGCCCACCTGGCCTGGGTAAAACGACGCTAGCACATGTCATCGCCAACGAGATGGGGGTAAATATTAAAATCACCTCTGGCCCCGCGATCGAACGCCCAGGAGACCTGGCAGCGATCCTCACCAACTTGCGCAAGAGCGACATCCTGTTCATTGACGAGGTGCACCGGTTAGGACATCCCGTGGAAGAAGTGCTGTATCCAGCGATGGAAGACTTTGCGTTGGATATCGTGATCGGCAAAGGTCCCAGCGCACGCAGCATTCGCTTGAAGCTGCCTCCTTTTACTATCATTGGTGCCACAACCCGCATTGCTTTGATGACCTCACCACTGCGCGACCGCTTTGGCGTGGTGTACCGACTCGATTTCTATGACCTCGCTGCCATGGAAGCAATTGTGCAACGTTCAGCCCGCATCCTCGGCATCCCTATAGACCACGGCGGGATTCGGGCTATTGCCAAGCGTGCACGGGGCACTCCCCGTGTAGCCAACCGGCTGCTCAAGCGCGTGCGGGACTATGCGCAGGTACGTGCGAAGGGCATCATTACCGAAGAAGTTGCCCTGCAGGCACTGAATTTGCTCGAAGTGGATAAATTGGGCTTGGACGATATTGACCGCAAGATCCTGCGCACCATCATCGAGAAATTCGATGGCGGCCCGGTAGGGCTGGAAACGATTGCCGCATCCCTAAGCGAGGAAGCAGATACGATTATGGATGTCTGTGAACCTTACTTGTTGCAACTAGGCTTCTTGGAACGCACGCCTAGGGGACGCTTGGCCACCCCACGTGCATACGAACATTTGGGGTTGCCATACGTCCAGAAGCCTACGCAGCCCCCCCTTCTTTGAGACCATGTCCCAAGCGATTGTCCTTGATGCAACCGGTCAGCGTTTATCGCCCTGCTCTCTCCAGAAAGCTCAGCAATTGCTAGCCCAAGGCAAGGCAAAACTCATTGCCGAGGAGCCTTTTACAATCCAGTTGTGCTATGCGGTGTCGTTACGAGTAGCGCCCCAGGCTTCCCCAGACCAGAAGCCTGGTCAGGGCAAACGCCTACTGTTGCATATCTGCTGCGCACCCTGCAGCACCTATTCTGTCCAACGCCTGCGTGAACAGGGCTTTGACCTGACCGGCTTGTGGTACAATCCCAATATCCATCCCTTTGCGGAACATGAACGACGGCGCGAGTGCATGCAGTCCTATGCCGCAGAGATTGAGCTGCCCATAGTTTGGGAGGCATACGATATGCCTGCCTACTTTCGCGCTGTCGCCGGGCACGAGGCTTTTGGCGAGCGCTGCACCATTTGTTACCAACTGCGCTTGGAACGGACGGCTCAGATAGCTCAGCAACAGGGCTTTGATGCTTTCACGACAACCCTCTTCATCAGTCCCTATCAACAGCAAGCTCTGATACGCAGCATCGGTGAGGAGTTGGCTAGCCAGTATGGCGTGCAGTTCTACTTCGAGAACCTACGCAGGGGTTGGAGCGTGCGCGGACGAATGGCACGCGAGCATGACATGTATCAACAACGCTATTGCGGGTGCATCTACAGCGAATGGGAAGCCGCTAAGCGGAGAAATCCTACAACTTCGTCCTAGTACCATCGTGACTGACTGCCCGTGGCCTTGTCTATGGTCTGCTACCTATTCCTTACATCAATCTGACCTAGTACTGCGAAATCCACACCACTTGGCAACGCTAGCCGTCTGATCGTAGCCGATTCGTAAAGCCCTACGATGAGTTGATAGTTATCCTCTGGCGCATCTGGAGAAATGCGCAATTCAAACGAATCCGTGACTACCTGACCAGCGACCCAGGTAGACGTTGGTGATTGTTCATTGCGTGGCACATGATCGTTCTGTCCCCAAATCTGAGCGCCCGTGCGCATCAGATGCACAAATACCGTATAGTCTGTATCCAACGTCTTTAGTGCCTGCCAGCGCAGAGTCACTTGCAGCGTGTCTCCTGGCCTAGCGACAATGGGCTCCACGTGGTAGCCCGTCAATGCAATCAGCTCATCGAATTCAAGATATAACTCAGCGAGTTCGGTAATAGAGCCTCCTTCCAGTCCCAGTTCTACAGGCAATTCTATGAAATCAATCACCCTGCCTTCCCAGGAGCGGACCGGTAAACGCTGTCTAGTTGCATAATTGTACAAGCCCACCCGGATGCGAAGAGGACCCTGAGCTAGCAGTGTGCTAGGTACATCCAGAGGATAGAGATCGCGTCTAGCCTGCCCCACCTCCCAATCACGGGTGGGATCAGTACCTGCGCCAGGATAAGTGTCTCGCTGGGCGAGAATTACGCCACGATCATCTACGAGATGGACAAAAACGCTGTAATCTGTATCCATCTTTTGTAACGCTTCCCAATACAAGGTAACCCACAACCTTGTCCCGGGCCTGACCGTTTGCTCCAATAGATCATAGCCTAACAAACGCACCCGCTCCCCGAACTCGCTGACGAATGGATTGGGAATAGCCTCCCGTTCTGCTTCGGTCAAAAGTGGTGCTCGAGCATAAGCCGGCACAATGTAGCGGTAGGGGATGATGACCGCAAAACAGAGAAGCACAGTCAATAACACGGCAACCCATACTTGTGCATATCGCTTAGGCAACCATTGGGTCAGACCAAACACCAACAGTGTGGCGATTGCTGGCATAGCCGGGAAAAGCATGCGCCCCTGCGGATATCTTGCCTGACTCCACCCTACCAGCCCAATCAGGAATGCCGCGCTCCACAGCAACAACAGGGCTACGCGAGCAACTTCTCCCCAGAGTCGTCGCATCAACTGCGTGCAAAGAAACCAGGCTAAGCCCAATGCAGCCAGTATAGTGCCAAGCGCAAAAGCAACATAGATGCCTTCTTCCATGACCAAGTTAAACCACCCGAACACCCCCCAAAATGACTTGAACACCCCGTTGAACAACCGCAATAGTTCAGACATGGAGGGGCGCTGCACGCGTGCGGGCATCACCGCAAACATAACGTACAATCCAAAGGGATCGCGGTAAAGCAACCAGTTGCGCATATACCACCAGCCACATACCACTGTCGCTACAACTATGATCCACAAACTCCAGCGGACCCAAGCCCACCTGACACCACGCCACCAAGCCAGCACCACCAGCACCAATGCCGACAGTGGCAAAAGGATAAGCCCATTCAGCTTGGTCAGTGCTGCCAGTCCCAACACCGCGCCCAGCGCCGAAAGCCGAATAAGGGAGGGCCCATCCTGAACGATGCACACCAATAGCCACAGGCCTAGCGCTGAGAGCAAAGCAACCAACACATCATTATTGATCGAGGCATGGATGAAGAGAAACTGCGGGATGAAGGCATTCAGCGCTGCAGCCGCGGGAGCTAGCCATGAAGGCTGCGGGAATAGGCGATGGGCTATGGCATAGGTACACCATACGGTACCTGCGCCCATCAACACGCAGAGAAACCGCGCCAAGTGTGCAGCCAATACCGTGCCATGATAGGGGAAATTCTCACGGAACGTATGGCTGATCACATTGCGATTTCCCCACGCTGCTGCCGTACCCATCGCGGCATGAGGGTTGTACTGCACAATGGCATCCACATCGCTGGTATCAATCCAGGCTGTAGCCCATCCACATAGTAAGTACAGAAGCGGGGGCTGGCTTGCTTCCTGACGCATAGGCAGTATCTCGCCTTCCTGGTAAACCGGCAACCCCTTGCCATCCGCAATGTGCTTCACATACAAATAGTGCCAGACTTCATCGGGGGCTTCAAACAACGGCACGGTTACACTGTAAAAGGTGGCTAGCCCGATGAAGAGGATGAGAATGAAGAAGAGCAACTTACCTTGAGTCAAGTGCCAACGAGAGAGCATTGTCTTCCCCGGTATAAATCAGATGTGATAAGCAGGCACAATCAGAAGCACCAAAGCGCGGCGCAATGACCCGGGTTCCAGGCAAGCCCAGCAAAGCCTGTGCCCAGATACATTCTAGCCGTTCCCCTGAGAAGTCTATCCGGACATCCAGCATGCGTGCGTGAACGAGGAAATAATCAATGTGCCAGCGTAGCTTCTTGTCGTGACGTTGGTGACGTGCCAGCCGCGCTCTTACTCCTCCGCCGCCCAGCGCACTGCCCACATAAATATAGTGCCCGGCGGGGAAGGAAAAAGTACCCAGCCGGCCAATGGTGATTTCAGTCTCTTGTTCGATTTCCAGCAGCAACGCGTACGTCCCGCCTCGTTTATCCACGCCTACACAAACTCGAACCGCGCGGTAAAGTGACGCAGGAAGGGTGGCTCGTAGGTGTAACGCATGCCATGGATTTGGTCCCGTTTGCGATACAATTCGATGATGATATTGGCCACATAGTCGAGATGAGTCTGGGTATAGACTCGCCGCGGAATGGCCAAACGTACCAGCTCCAATTCTGGATAGCGCCATTCGCCTGTTGCCTCGTCCTTATGCGCAAACATCACGCTGCCAATTTCAACCGCGCGGATACCTCCTTCCAGGTAGAGATGAGCAACCAACGCCTGGCCAGGCAACTGTGCCTGGGGAATGTGCGGCAAAAAACGGCGTGCATCCAGGTAGACGGCATGCCCTCCTGGTGGCTCTAGAATAGGGACATCTTGTTCCAACAAGCGCTCCGCCAGGTAGCGCACCTGTCCAACGCGGTGCTCTAGATACCTTTCGTCCAACGCCTCCCATAACCCACGGGCAATGGCTTCCAAGTCGCGTCCAGCCAGTCCCCCATAGGTGATAAAGCCCTCCCAGAGGATTAGCAATTGGCTTGCTTTCTGGAAAAGATGCTCGTCGTTCATGGCCAAGAAGCCGCCAATATTGGCCAAGCCGTCTTTCTTGGCGCTCATCGTGCAACCATCGGCGTAGGAGAATATCTCACGAGCAATCTCTAAAGTAGTCTTATCGGTGTAGCCCGCTTCGCGCTGTTTGATGAAGTACACATTTTCCGCATAGCGACAGGCATCAATGAACAACGGGATGCCATACTGCGATAGCACCTCTTTGACCGCTCGTATATTCGCCAGGGAAACAGGCTGTCCCCCGCCAGAATTATTGGTGATGGTCAACATAGCCAAGGGTATTTTCTGCACTCCCACCTCGTGGATCAAATGTTGCAGCTTGTCAATATCCATATTCCCCTTAAAGGGGTGCCTGCTGGTGGGCACAAGCCCCTCTGGAATTGGCAAATCTACCGCATGTCCACCCACTGCTTCGATGTTCGCGCGAGTAGTGTCGAAATGGGTGTTGCTGGGCACATAGTCTCCTGGCTTGACCATGGCTGCAAAGAGCACCTTTTCTGCAGCCCGCCCTTGGTGGGTAGGCATGAAATAGCGAAAGCCAAAGATGCGTTCCACAGCATCTTTCAGGCTATAATAGTTGCGGCAAGATGCGTAGGCCTCATCGCCAATCATCAATCCTGCCCACTGGGCATCGCTCATCGCGGCTGTGCCACTATCGGTCAACAGATCAATGTACACGTCCTCGCTCTTGATAAAGAAGATGTTGTAGCCAGCAGCGGCCAGGAGTGCCTCGCGTTCCTCACGCGTCGTCAATCGAATGGGCTCAACCACTTTGATGCGATAGGGTTCGGGCATCAAGCTTGTCATCCTATCAACCTCCTTGTTGTATTGGCGCTTCGTAGTGCCTATGTGTGGGAATCAACCTAATCCACAAGCAGAGCATGGTCATCTCGCGAATCCGTACCCCATTATAAACCCAGATAAGCAGTTATCCAAACAGAAGCCAATGAACTGCAATTTTTGAAAAAATATCTGGCATCGTTATAATAGCATTGACAATTCCCATTGCACATGAACAGACTAGGAGATGAGGTAGAAAAGGACGCATCATGCCGGACGAACGCATATTGATTGTGGAAGATGAGCCTGACATACTGGACATGTGCACCCGCGCGCTGGCTATGGAGGGCTACCAAGTCTCTGGCGTCAGCAACGGTGTGGAAGCCATCCAGATAGTCCAAAAGCAAGATTTTGATCTCCTACTTACGGACATCAAAATGCCAGGCATGAGTGGCTTGCAGACTTACCGCATCATACAACAACTCCGACCGGATATCGTCGGCGTGGTCATCACCGGATATGGCTCTGTGGAAACAGCCATTGAGGCGTTGAAACTGGGCATGGAAGATTTCCTGCTCAAACCGTTCTCTATCACCGAACTTCGTGCAGCCATCTCTAGAGCCTTAGAGAAGAAAAGGTTGGAGAGAGAGAATGCACGCTTAAAAGCCCTGATTCCTCTCTTTCAACTGAGCCAGGCTTTCATGGCAGTCACCGATCTGGACGCATTGCTGCAACAGGTCTTGCAAGTAGCGGTGCAAGAAACGGCTACAAAGCTGGCAGTGCTGATGCTACAGGATGAAAGTAGTGAAAAATGGGAGGTAGCAGCTGCAATTCGAAACAAGCATCCGGAGGCTCCTACTCAAGAGCTCAGGATCAGCAAACCAATCATGCAGCGAGCCATGCAAAGTGGACAGGCCATTATCTGGCAGGCGGAATTGAACCGGGAGCCTTTCTTTGCCAACGAAAGAGGAAGGGCAGCTGAAGAAATAACGGCTGCTGTCGCCCTGCCTCTGATCGTCCAAAAGGACACCATCGGCATCCTAGGATTGGGAAAAGAGGGAATCGGGGCAGCCTTTTCGCGCAGCGATGTGGAGCTTTTGTCCGTACTTGCTAGCCAGGCAGGCACTGCTATTCAAAATGCGCGCCTTTTCACTCGTCTCCGCAATGCTTATGACAAGTTATCTGCCTTGGACCACCTGAAGAGCGAGTTCATCAACCTCGTTGCTCATGAATTGCGCACTCCTCTCGCCGAGATCGTAGCTTATATGTCCTTGCTGGAAAAGGAGGTTCCTAAAGGGCATCCCTATCTCAATGGCATTGCCCGGGCTGCAAATCAGTTAAATGCGCTGACAAGCGACATCACCGATCTGAAATTCTTGGAAGCAGGCCAGGCAGAACTGATACGCACAGAAATATCTCTGCCTACGCTCCTCCGCGAAATTTTGAGAGAACTTGGGCCACTGGCTGCCAGCAAAAAGCAATCTGTGCTCATAATGATCGCGGATGATTTCCCAAACATCTATGTAGACGAAGCCAAGCTCAAGGTCGTATTGAAGAACTTGATCAACAACGCTATCAAATTTACACCAAAGGATGGGCAAATCAGGGTCACAGCTGAGGCGGATGACTCTGCACTAAAGATTGCTGTTCAAGACACCGGCATTGGCATCCCCAAGGAGGAGTGGGAATGGATTTTCAAACCATTCTACCAATTGGAAAGCTCCCTGATCCGCGAACATGGCGGGATTGGCATTGGTTTAGCCCTTACCAAGAACCTGGTCGAGTTACATGGAGGCCGCATTTGGGTGGAGAGCGAGGTAGGCAAAGGTAGCACTTTTTGCTTCACTATCCCAGATTGCGTGCGCCATCCTGAGAAGTAGCGATTTCATCGCTTTGCCTTTATTTTCTCAACCCCAGGTCATAGGCGCGTACGATGTGCATATCCTGCTTGACCATGCGAAACGCGCGTTGTTCCGCTTCGTACAGGATGCGCTCCTCATCCAGCGTGGTCAATACCCCATCTTTCAGTAGGATACGCCCAGCCACGATGACGTGGCTGATGTCAGCGGATTTGGCTGAATAGATAATGTTCGATAGCAAGTTGTGGCGTGGGCGAAGGTGTGGCTTGCGAAAATCAAAGATAATGAGGTCTGCTGGCCTCCCTGGGGCAAGCACTCCGCTTTCGGGAAATCCTAGAGCCTTGGCACCATTCTGAGTTGCCAAGCGCAAGGTCAGCTCAGCAGGCAAGATCACTGGGTCTAGGTGATGATCTTTCTGTATTAGCGTGGCCAATCGGGCTTCCTCTAACATATCGAGACCGTTGTTCGAGGCCGGCCCATCGGTTCCAAGTGCCACATTTACCTCTCTGGCCAACAATTCTGGGACTGGCGTCACACCCATGCCAAGCTTCATGTGCGTGATCGGGCACTGTATAACGTTCACTTGTTTGACCCCCAGAATGTCCATGTCCTCGGGCGTGAGGTAGATGCAGTGTGCTGCTATGGTAGGGTGGTCCAGAATGCCCCTTTGCTCGAGGAACTTGACCGGCGTTACCCCATACCTAACCAGGGAACTCTCCAGCTGCTCGCGGAACTCTGACAGGTGAATGTGGATGCCCACGCCAAGTTTGGCCGCTTTCTCAGCAACTGTGGCCAAGAAGTCAGGCGGACAGGCATAGGGAGAATGCGGCCCCAGGACTGTCCGGATGCGGCCTCCTGCCGCTCCCTGCCAGCGTTGCACGAATTCAATGCTCTCTTCGAGTCCTCGCCCGATTTCTGTCTGCGCTCCCATTCCGAACACGCACCAAGCTAAGTTGGCGCGCAATCCCGCTTCCTCCGCAACCTGCGCCACTTCGTCCATGAAGAAATAATGATCGGCAAATCCTACCGTGCCAGCGCGTATCATTTCGGCGGCCGCTAGATATGCCCCCCAGCGCACATCCTCTGCCGTCAGTGTTGATTCCGCTACCCAAATGCGCTCGTTCAGCCAGCGCTCAAAGGGCAAGTCGTCGGCCCACCCTCGCTCGAAGGTCATTGACGCATGAGTATGGGCATTGAAAAAGCCGGGCATGACCACATGGTCACTGGCTTCGATAGCCTCATCCGCTTCAAAATCAGGAGGAACAGCACCTATAGCCTGTATTTTTCCATCCGCGATGGCAATATTGGTACGATACAGGACATCGCTATTTTCATTCAGGGTAATGACATCAGCATTTCGAATCAGGATCTTGCGCATATTCCCCTCCTGGTGTGGATTTAGCACAAAGGGCCTCTGCATTGCAGAGGCCCTTCATGCTTGAGGCATACACCGGCACCTGCGGTGCTGATTAGAGCGCACCACCTCCGGTGATGCCCCTAGGTTCAAAACTCTCTATCACGGGCATCACCTCCTTGTACGTATGATAGCGGTCAAAAAGATGTGTCGGTATGGCCTCAATCAGCTAACAAATTCTAGCAGAAGAACCCTGGCCTGTCAAATTACATATGCGCTTGCGCCAACAGATCGTTACCAGGTGGTACAGGCGATTTTGACAAAAGGGGGTGCTCCTGTGGTAAAAGAATTGTGGAAACAACTGCACCAGGAGGAGCACCGCCTATGGCCGATCTGGCCTACAGGGAAGTATACGCTATGAACCGCTTTCAGGCAAGAAAACTGCTGCTGCAGACCTATCAAGAAACCAAGAGCATCAGCGCCACTG
>JACIWW010000043.1 GCA_014360905.1 Chloroflexota bacterium | reverse complement strand
CAGCCTCTGCCAATAGCTGCGCTTTGATCTCTGCACGGGTGCGTTTCATCTTAGATTCCTTTCTCTTGAGCTTCGATTCTTCCCTACATTATGCCCCAAATTTGCCCCCAAATTGAAATACACCCTTTCAGCCGGTTTGCGCAGGTTTGTTTTGCGTCAGGCTTGCCGCCCAAGATTGCTTCGCCGTGTCATGCACTACCTGCCACGACACACCAGCCTCACGAGCGAGACGTGCGCAATCCTCGAATTCAGGCGTAGCCGCTATCGCCTGCCCATCGAGTAGCTTGACCTTCATTCGTACACTGCCCCATGGCGTTTCTACCGTCACGACAGTGCGATCGGCTACGAAGCGCGGCATACGTAGCCAGCGCACTCCCAGAGTAGGCGTTTCACGCAACATTAAAGCAACCAGCTCCGATACCTGCGCTGGCCGGGCCAGCACTGACAGCAGCACTCCGGGGCGGTTCTTTTTCATATAGATTGGCGTGCACCAGACGTCCAGAGCGCCCGCTTCCAACAAACGCCCCTGTACGTAGCCCACCGCCTGCCCAGTGGCGTCATCGAGATTGCATTCCAAAAGTACGATTTCATCTTCTGCCCAACGCATGCCTGCGCAGACCTGACCAAGCCACACCCGCACAGCATTCAGGGCAGGCACGTGACGCGTGCCAAAACCGTAACCCACAGCCTCAATCATCATGGCTGGCTGCTCGAAACGAGCCAGCTCCGCCAGCAGGGCGACACCAGTAGGGGTCACAAGCTCCACCTCTGCCGGATGAGGTCGTGTGGGTACGTGCGCTTCGGCGATAATGCGCAACGTTGCAGGAGCTGGCACAGGCAAGATGCCGTGCTCTGTCTGAACCGTGCCGCCACCCAGCGGCAGTGGTGAGGCATAGACCGCCTCCACGTGTAGGAGATGCAACCCGGCTAACACGCCAACGATGTCCACAATGCTATCAATGGCGCCTATTTCGTGAAAATGCACCTCTTCGGGTGCCATGCCATGAACCTGAGCTTCGGCACGTGCCAGCCGCCAGAAGACCGCAGATGCAGTGCTCTTGACCGTAGCAGGCAGTGCGCTATTCTCCACTATCCTGAGGATGTCCACCAGTCCCCGATGGGGCTGCTCTTCTTCCTTGTAGCGCACTGTGACTTTGGTGCCACACACTCCTTGGCGTGTTTCGGGCTCCGCGATAATTTCGTAGCCCTGAATGGGCAAACTCGCCAGGCAGTTGCGCAGTTCCTCCAGTGGCAGACCTGCATCAAGCAGCGCTCCAAGCAACATGTCGCCGCTGGCGCCTGAGAAGCAATCGAAGTACGCGCAAAGCGTGGTCATTCGCCCTCTATCCCTTCCGTGCAGCTGCCACGCGATTGGCAATTATCCCTGCCATAGCGCCTGCACCGATGCCATTGTCAATATTGACCACCGCAAGCCCTGGTGAACAGGTTTGCAACATGGAGAGCAACGCGGCTATGCCCCCACTACCCAATCCGTAGCCCACCGAAGTCGGCAAACCAATCACCGGTACGGGCACTAGACCTGAGACTACTGAGGGCAGTGCCCCATCCATGCCTGCTGCCACAATGAGCACATCCACCTTTTCCTTCTCCAGCAGTTCGGAGAGTGGTCCGAACAAGCGATGCAGTCCTGCTACCCCTACATCATAGGCAGTAAAAACCGTGCAGCCCATCTCTCGGCAGACTAGTGCTGCTTCCTCGGCACAAGGGATGTCCGCGGTTCCAGCAGTCAGGATGCCCACCCGCCCTCCGGACACAGGGCGTGCTACACCCGGCTTGCGCAATACAGCAGCACGCGGCCGTGGATACCATTCTAAGATAGCCTCCTGGCTGAATTCCTCGCGCAGGCGACCTTCCTGTTCCCCTGAGACGCGGCTCAAAATAGCTCTACCCTCAGCATCGAGGAACTGACGTGCGATGGTGAGCACCTCTTCTGTGCTCTTGCAATCAGCGAGGATGACCTCTGGCACGCCTTTACGCCGTATTCGATTCAAGTCGGGATGAGCAATGCGTCCGCTGTTGCACCACTCAACTTCATCAGGATTTGATGGCATCATTAAGACTCCCACTGCGATATCCTGCCAAATCCAGCGCAACGTACAAGTAGCCTAATTCACGCAACCTGGCCACAATCCGTTGGCGGGTTCCTTCAGCTAAGACACGCTCCCAGTCTTGCGGCTGCACCTCAAGGCGCGCGATGGGTGGATGATGTCGCACTCGGAACTGAGTTAGGCAAATTTCATCACGCAAAAAGCTCTCAGCTAGCTCGATGCATTTCAGGGTTTCCTGTGTGAGAGCTGTTCCGTAGGGCACGCGTGAAGCAAGGCAGGCCATAGCTGGTTTGTCCCAGGTGGGCAAACCCAACTCCCGTGAAGCGGTGCGAATCTCCTGCTTGGAGAGGCCAGCCTCCAGCAAAGGTGCCCGTGCCCCGCTCTCCTGCGCCGCCTGCATGCCTGGCCGGTAATCGCCCAGGTCATCCACGTTGCCACCATGCACGACGCTTTGCAATCCTTCTCTTCTTGCAATGTCCCAGAGGACGTTCATCAGACTCTGCTTACAGAAGTAACAGCGCTCAGGGGGGTTGGAGGCAAAGCGTTGGTCGTCAAGCTCGTGCGTTTCGATCAGGCAGTGCCGTGCTCCGAGCATTTGCGCAATTTGCTGCGCCTCGCGCCATTCGTTATCGGCATGTATTGGCGAATGAGCAGTAACAGCCAGCACCTTGTCCGGCCCTAGCGCCTCCAGGCAAAGAGTAAGCAGCAAAGTGCTGTCCACGCCGCCGGAATAGGCGACCACGGTGCTGCCCAAGTGTAAGATGATATCACGTGCTCGTTCGATTTTGGCTTGTAGGTCTCTCAAATAATTTATAGCCTCTTTTGGAAATCACGTGCTTTTCTGCCAATAGCATGTTCTTGGATGTATCAGGACTTGTTCAACGCTCTCATCAACCTCAAGTTCAGAAAAATTCTATAGAAGGCCGCTTTTTGAGCAAACTATCCTTCGGTAGAAACTTTGAATGTCCAAACTTCTGCCAAGAGAACATTAACAGATTAATCGAGTTTCGTCAAGTGTTGCAATGCGCTTTTGCTACACCCTTAGGAATACGATATACTAGGTGATGCGCTAAATTACCCGTTGTCCACACAGCAACCTACAGGTAGGCCTGCTGCGCCCAGTATACAGGTGATGCAAAAGGCTAGTTGACTGGATTTTCGACAATGGCAAGATTTGAGAAAGGACTACCATGGAAGCAATCAATGTAGCTATTGAAGCGGCACATCAAGCCGGAGAACTGATCCTGCGCTATTTTCGCCAGCCTCAGGTAATCCATGCGAAAGGCCCCGGTGATCTCACTACCCATGTGGATCAAGAAGCAGAGGAGATTATTGTCCGTGTGATCCGACAGATCTTCCCTGACCACGATTTCCTGGGCGAGGAGGGGCACTCCGCACACTGCGAGGCGGAGAGCCTTTGGGTCATTGACCCACTGGATGGCACGCGGAATTACTCTGTTGGCATCCCTTGGTTCTGCACATCCATCGCTCTGGCGGTAAAGGGTAGAGCGATATTGGGCGTAATCTATGATCCAGTGCGCGGGGAGACCTTTTACGCGGAAGCAGGCAAAGGTGCCTATTTCAATGGCCAGGCAATCCGCTGCTCGAAAAAGACCAATATGGAGCGAGCTATCGCGGCCATTGGATTTCTTCCCGCACGCCACAAAGAGAATCCTGGCCTAGCCTTGCCGATGTTGACTCGCTTGCATCCGATGATCGAAGCCACACGCATCATGGGCGCTGCAGCCTTGAACCTGGCCTATGTGGCCAGTGGACGAGTAGAGATTTCGTTTCACGATCGGGTTAGTGCCTGGGATATTCTAGCCGGTGCATTGCTCATCGAAGAAGCAGGCGGAACGGCTACTGACTTTGCGGGCAGGCCAATCTCTGTGGCTTCACAGAACATCATCGCAGCAAGCAATGCGGCATTTCACAAAGAGGTTCTGCGTATTGCTCAGGAGATACTCAGAGAGCAGTAACGCCCTATATGTGAAAAAGTAAGCCATGTGGCATGCTAAGCCATGCATAACTAATAAAAAGGGAGTCGGGAGATGACAGAGGAACAGAAAAAGAGCACGACTGAGGAAAAGAGAAGCCAGGCCGAATGGGCCGAGATCGCGCGGCGCATCGAGGCTCAAATCAAACGCGAGCTCGCGAGTTGGGCCGGGGCAGAAGAAGGAGAGAATTGGGAAGCCATTGGCCGAAAAGCAGAAGCGAGAGTTAGGAGCAAAATGGCTGTTGGCTTAGGCGTAGCTCCCGAGTCTACATGGGAAGAGATAGGGCGCGCTGTAGAGCAGAAGGTACGCGCCGAATTGGCTCGTGGCGCAGGTGCAGCAGAGGGAGCCAGCTGGGAAGAGATTGGACGACGCGTTGAATTCCAAGTCAAGACTGGGCTAGGCCAGTGGGCTGATGCTTCTCCGGACGATGATTGGGTTACAATTGGCAACAAGATTGGTGCCAAGATCGAACGCATTCTAAAGGAGGTCCTGAGCAAAGGGGAGGAGGAAAAGCCGCCAGAGGCTCCTGAACCACCCAAGTCTGAGAGTGCCAATGAGACGTAGTGATGTGCCTTCCTAGCCACCCGCAAAGCTCCCATACCTGTTAGAGCGCGGTCAACGTGGGGGCATGCCTTGTCCATCAACGATAAGACAATGCATTAACTTTGACCATACTCATCACATCGAAGACGGAGGAAGTCCATGCGCGATGCAGTTATTGTCGAAGCACTGCGTACCCCGGTGGGCAAACGCGATGGCCTGCTACGGGATTATCACCCGGTCGAGCTAGGCGCTATTGTTTTGCGCGAATTGTTAAGGCGAACTGGTCTGCAAGCGCATCAGATTGATCAAGTGATTCTGGGTTGTGTAAGCCAGGTGGGTGAGCAGGGAGCTAACGTAGCCCGACAAGTGCTACTGCAAGCAGGTTTCCCTGTGGACATACCAGCGACAACGGTGGATTTTCAATGTGGTTCCAGCGAACAGGCGGTGCATCTGGCTGCGGCCCTGATCCAGAGCCAGGTAGCAGACATTATCATAGCTGGCGGCGTGGAGAGCATGACGCGTGTACCTATGGGCAGCAGCTTCATGAATGGCCCGGGCTCGCCCTTCACTCCTGAGATCATGGAGAAGTACAGCATCATCCCCCAAGGTCTCGCGGCAGAGGTCATTGCCAAACGCTGGAGGATCGGCCGGCGTGAGCTGGATGAGATTGGCTTCCGGAGCCACTTATTAGCAGCAAAAGCAACCGAAGCTGGCTGGTTCAAACGCGAGATTATCCCCTTGCCCGTGACCTTGCCCGATGGCAGCAAGGCAATTATGGATCGCGACGAAGGAATCCGTTACAATCCATCCCTGGAAAAGATGGCCACCTTGCAACCCGCTTTCAAAGAGGATGGTGTGGTCACGGCGGGAAATTCCAGCCAAATCTCTGACGGAGCAGCCGCTTTGTTGGTAATGGGCCGTGACACTGCCGAGGCTCTGGGACTGCATCCTAGGGTGCGCATCGTGGCACAATGCGTCGTGGGAGTGGACCCGCACAGCATGCTTACTGGCCCGATACCAGCCACTAAAGGAGTACTAAAGCGCGCGGGCCTGAAGTTGGAGCAAATGAACCTTATCGAAGTGAACGAGGCTTTTGCTTCCGTAGTGGCTGCCTGGCAGCGTGAATTACAGCCCGATATGTCTCGGGTCAATGTGCAAGGCGGTGCCATCGCTCTGGGGCATCCATTGGGAGCAACAGGAGCTAGGCTGATGGTTACTCTGATTCACGCTCTGGAGCGCACAGGTGGACGCTACGGCTTGCAGACGATGTGCTGCGGTGGAGGGCTGGGCATTGCCACCATTTTAGAGCGGGAAGAGTAGTAGATAGCCTTGCTGTCATCATAACCAACGACATGCCTTTATGGAGCAAGAAAAGGCAAAGTTGACCCAGCATGGGGCATGACAGCTAGTAGTGCCTTGTGTCCCATTTCTTCTTTGGCACTGGCTAGCGCCTCTTGCACTGAGGCAAAGGGCACAAAACCCATGCTCCGTACTACCTGAGCGTCTAAAGCGGAGACGAGGAAAACGCGTACCCCTCGTCTGCGGATTTTGGCGATGGCTGCGGCTTTGTGTCCTCCGAGCACAAACTGCTTCTGTATGCGCCGGAGCAGCTCATCTGGCGAATCTCCACAAGTAAGCCATTCGGCAAAGCGCGGATGGCCAATGCCCTCTTGGCATTCTGCTACCAGGATGACAATCCCATCATCGTGCACTGCACATGCAGCGTTTTCCAAGGCTTTGTGTGCCTGATATAGGTTAATATCCTTTGGCCATCCCCCTGCACTAGCCAACGCAATGTCAGCGCGTTGGGCTAATGGCACACGGTACAGTTCATCCACCTTGAGGCAACCTTGACGGTGAGCCAGGGTTACATCGCCTGCAACTGCTTCTACAATGCCTTTCTCGCCGTTCAAAACCACATTGAGCAGGAATGTCGGGCCAACAAATAAAGCAGCCTCCTCGATATCCTCGCGCACCGGGTTGCCTGCGATACGCCCAGCCACGGCGCTGTCTTGTACCATCCACGAGTGGTTTGCGGTAATTGTCTCCAGGCTGCAAACACCTGGCAATAATGCCTTTGCCCCACCTGTGTAGCCAGCAAAATAGTGGTATTCAATATTGCCCACGTACACACGCCAGTCAGCCTCGACAACCGGCTGGAACACCTGTACCGGAGTGCCACGGCTGGTACGCCCAACCTCGACAAAAGGTCCTGATCCAATGTCTCCACAACAAACGCGATCAAATACTGCCTCGCCGACCAACTTTGCCTGTTCTTCGGGCTTCAGGCAACGATGGCTGCCCAGGGCAAAGACGATACGGAGATTCCTTTCTGCAACGCCTCCCGCTGTAAGTTCAGACAGCAAAAGTGGAAGTAGACGCCATGTAGGACAAGGCCGAGTGATATCGCTGACAACGATGACAACCTGGTGACCGGGCCGCACCAGCTCACGGAGGCGCGCCGAACCAATCGGGTTTTCCAGCGCTTGCCGAACCAAGTCTTCTTCAGACCCTCGCTGCGGGGGCTGCTCCCGCTCCATAAGCCAGAGGATATTGTCTTTGGGCAGTACCACTGTTTGAGTTGAATGGCCATAGGCTAATTTGTGTTTCACCGAGATGAACTCCCTCTATCGAGATAGCCCCACTACAACTAGGGCAGGATTCTACGAACAAAGACATTATATATCAAGAACCAAATTTCTGGGAGAGCAGCCGTTGCTCTCCTTGTAGCAAAACACAAGTGTGCTGGATATGTAAAAATACGCTTCTCAATCTGTGGTGTGTTCTCTTGCGGGCTCAGCGGTGAGGGGTGATGGGATATCCCGATGCGACTGCTTTGATGGAAAAGGGTTATGGACTATAATGTATTTTGTATCACCGGAATTTGGAGTGCTTGATGGAGAGTTTCGCTGCGGTTCGCTTTGTGTTGCTCTATACCATGCTTTTGAATCTGGTGGCAACTGTCGCCAAGATCGTGGTCGGTTACGCCACTAGCTCTTTGAGCATCATTGCCGATGGATTTGATTCCCTATTCGATTCGGTCAGCAATATCATGGGCTTGATCGCGATTTACTTGGCGCGCCGTCCGCCGGATGCAGATCATCCCTATGGGCATCGCCGCTACGAGATCTTGATGACACTTGCTGTCTCAGTGTTGCTTTTTTTCACCTGCTTTCAGATCCTGACAAGCGCCTACCAGCGGTTGCTTCATCCTGTTGTGCCGAACGTCAACGTGTGGAGTTTTGCTTCACTGTTCGTGAGCATAGCCGTCCATACCTACGTAACGTTTTACGAAGAGCGTCGCGGCAAACAACTGCGCAGCGAATTTCTAGTAGCGGATGCATTGCACACGCGTGCAGACATCCTCGTTTCCCTGGGCGTCCTCGGCGGGTTGATAGTAGTGCGTATGGGCTACCCGATTGTGGACACTTTGCTGGCCGTGACGATCGCTTTGCTGATTGCCAAGCTGGGCATTGATATTATCCGCAGCAGCACTCGCATACTGACGGATGCCGTGGCTATTGATGCCAACAAAATTGCGCAAATTGTGCAACAGGTACCCGGCATCGAAAGCTATCATCACATCCGCAGTCGTGGTCAAGAAGATGACGTTCACCTCGATTTGCACATCCGCGTTGCGCCCGACATGCCTTTGGCGCAGGCCCATGAAATAGCCCATCAAGTGCAACGCAAGCTCCAACAGACCCTTCCGGGAGTTCGGGATGTGATCATCCACGTTGAGCCGCAGTCTCGCATCAGCCATGCCCCGCATCGCGACCTGTTTGCCGACATGGAGGAGGTAGCCAACAACCTGGGCGTGGTCATCCATCACCTTAATGCCCATGAGGTTAATGGGCGCTATTCTGTGGACTTGCATCTGGAGGTGTCGGATGCGCTGACCCTGGGCCAGGCACACGCTCAAGCCAGCTTGTTGGAGGAAAAAATCAAAGCGCAAGTGCCAGAAATTGCTGAGATCAACACACATATTGAGCCAAGCGCTGTTGCGCACAGCGGGTGTACTCAACTTCCTGCAGACTCGCATATTGCACAAAGAGCGCGAGAGATTGCACGCGGCGTGCCCGAGGTGCGCGATTGTCCTGAAGTCATTGCGTACGAGATGGATGGTAAATTCGTCTTGACCTTGCACTGTACACTGGACGAACACTTGCCGATTGCTCAAGCGCATGATATTGCAACTGTAATTGAGGAACGCTTAAGAAAGGAATGTTCGGACATCACACGAGTGTCCGTACATATGGAACCCAGCTCGACAGAAGCGCCATCTAACTGAGCACTGAGCTCACAACTCAGGCAAGGCAGCATAAGACGTATATCGGTTATATATCCTGCCCCGCCGTACCACTGGCTAGGATATCTATCACATCGCCATAATGCCAAACAATGACCATCATCGCTTTTCAGGAGGGCTCCATATGGGGCAGAATGCTCGATGAAGCAATGGGTGGAAAAACATCATGAGGCGGTATCGGTAGGCCTATTCCTCAGCTTGATCTTCTCAAGCGCCTTGGGCGCGATGCTACTCTTCATCAAAAAGCCAGTGCCTGCGCCGATCGTGATTCACCCTATCCCACCTCCTGCTGCCCAGCCCAGGGTGCCAACAGCTACACCTGAGCCCATTCAAGTGTATGTCTCTGGAGCCGTAGCCCACCCGGGAGTCTATGTCATTCCTTGGGACAGCCGCGTGCAACAAGCCATTAGCGCAGCGGGAGGTGCTACTGCGAATGCAGATTTGGCGCGGATCAATCTCGCACAGCGTGTGTACGATGAGCAGCAAATTTATGTGCCTGCCTTGGATGAATTAGCCACTCCTGTCCTGCCAACAGTCGTTCCACGCACGACAGGAAGCGAAATGTCCGCCATACCAGGGCGGAAAATCAATATCAATGCCGCCAGTGCAAGCGAGTTGGAGATACTGCCTGGCATTGGTCCTGCCTTAGCTCAGCGCATTGTAGATTACCGTCAGTCTGCAGGGCCGTTTCAGCACCTGGAGGACATTAAAAAGGTAAAGGGCATTGGAGACGGCATCTTCGCGCAAATCAAGGAACTCATCACAATCGAATAAGCAATGAGAAGAGCGCTTGAAGGCAACTCCGCTGCTATATGTTCTTTTTCTCCTCAACCACCTGCTGCGCCATGGCTATGAACTCGTCCAATGGCTTTGGTCCCAGGTTCTCTTCACTGCGCAGGCGCACAGACACCGTTCCATTCTGAACCTCTTTGTCACCCACGATCAGCATGTACGGGATTTTCTGCAACTGGGCTCTGCGCACTTTAGCGTTCATCCGTTCTTCACTGTCATCAATTTCAGCACGGAATCCAGCTTCCTTCAGACGCTGCAGCACATAGCGCGCATATTCATTATGGCGATCGGCGATGGGAATGACCTCGACTTGGACGGGCGACAGCCACACCGGAAAGGCACCGGCATAGTGCTCGATCAGACCGCCGACGAAGCGTTCCATGCTGCCCAACACGGTGCGATGCACCATGACAGGACGGTGCTCTTTGCCATCCGCGCCGACGAAGGTCAGGTCGAAACGCTCTGGAAAATTGAAATCCACCTGAATCGTGGGTCCTTGCCAACCGCGTCCCAATGCGTCACGCATTTTGATGTCAATAGCTGGGCCGTAGAATTTGGCTTCTCCTGGCATCACTTTGTACTCAATCTGACGCACCTTTAGTGCTTCTTCCAAAGCGGACTCGGCCGTTTCCCAAACGCTATCCCCGCCGATATACTTCGCCTTGTTCGCTGGATCGCGCACAGAAAGCTCGACGTCGAACTGCTCGTAGCCAAATGTACGCAGCATGAAAAAGGCTAGGTCCAGCACGCCGACGATCTCATCCATAAGCTGGCCTGGGCGGCAGAAAATGTGAGCATCATCTTGCGTGAAACCGCGCACGCGCAACATGCCATGTAGCACGCCACTCCGTTCATAGCGGTAGACCGTGCCTAGTTCTGCCCAACGCAGCGGGAGATCGCGGTAAGAGCGCGTCCTTGTCTTGTACATCAGCACAGCGAAGGGGCAGTTCATTGGCTTGAGCAGGTATTCGACGCCATCAATGTTGATCGGCGAGTACATCATGTCGCGGTAAAAGTCCCAGTGGCCACTGATCTTCCATAGGTCCAACCGTCCAATATGGGGGCTGTAGACGATATCGTAGCCGCGCTTGCGGTGCTCCTGCCGCCAAAAGTTCTCGATGACCTCTCGTATAAGCGCTCCTTTGGGATGCCAATAAATGAGACCTGCCCCACCGATTTCGTGCGTGCTGAACAAGTCCAGTTCGCGACCGAGTTTCCGGTGGTCGCGCCGTTCGATCTCAGCCAGCTTGTGCAAGTATGCCTCGAGTTGCTCGCTGGTCGGCCATACCGTACCATAGATCCGCTGCAGCATCGGTCGGTGCTCATCACCGCGCCAGTAAGCGCCGGCTACGTTCAGCAGCTTTAGACCATCCGGATTGATCTCGCGCGTATTGGACACATGCGGACCACGGCAGAGATCAACGAACGGACCATGCTTGTAAATGCTCAACTTGGGCGGTTCCTCAGAAGCCTCGCCGTACTCATCTTTGCCACCAGAAAGGATGTCCTGGATCAGTTCCAATTTATAAGGCTGATTGACAAAGAGTTCCCGCGCTTCTGCCTCGGAGATCTCGCGATACTCAAAGGGGTGATCCTCGCTCACGATCTGCTTCATCCGCGCTTCGATTTCCTCCAGGTCCTCGGGTGTCAAGGCACGCGGCAAATCAAAATCATAATAGAATCCCTCCTCAATCGCGGGGCCGATAGCCAGTTTGCCCTCTGGAAACTTTTCCAGCACCGCCTGGGCCATGACATGGGCGGCAGAGTGCCTCAACTTATGCAAAAATTCGTCTTCGTGTTCGTGTTTCTCAGGCATGTTTTTCCTCCTTGCCATGCAAACGATCGGTGGATTGCTAAAGCATGAAAAACCCTCTCACCCAAGGGGCGAGAGGGTTCCTCACGCGGTTCCACCCAATTTTGACAACCCAAATTCGTTGTCCTCATTGTGGCCGATAACGGGTACCTCCGGGGCTCCATACTCTGCTTATTGTGCATTTCAGGAGCCGGCTCCCAGGTGGTTTTGGCTGGATTCCCGTTGAAAAGGCTTGCAATCTGTGGCCTTCTCTCCCTGTAACGGCTCTTCCAGCTACTCGTCCTGATCACAGCCGATACAGAAAACCCACGGTCGCACCGTGGGCTTCATTGCCTTGCAATTTTATTATACCCTAAAGCGACGATTTTGTCAACTTACCGTGTTCTTTTATCTAAAATGTCACTAAAGAGGTATAGTTCTTTCAAATGATAATATCACCGGAGGGACTATGCCTAACGAAGAGAAAATGACCATTG
>JACIWW010000042.1 GCA_014360905.1 Chloroflexota bacterium | reverse complement strand
CGCCCCCACTTTGGCGTGGGCATGGAGCAAAAGCCTCCTTTGGCCGTCTTGCGCCATTTGGGGTATACTGGGGATGAGCATATCGCCTTGCTACCACCTATCCTGCTCGACCCAATTAGTACCGAACTGCTGCTCGCTTGTGACAAAGAGGCTGGTAACGATCTATTGGCCACTTACACGTGGGAACTAAAACACTCCCTAACTCTACCGCTCAAATTGGTTGACAACGAGCAGTATTCGCAGGATAATGTAGCCACATACGTGTACAAGGCAGGCCAATGAGAGATCAGAAAGCAAAGCAGCAGGGAGTTAAACGGCGGGATTTCATCAAGATGACAGCGGGCGCAGCCCTCGTGCTTTTCTTGCCAGGGTGTCGCCGCACTATCTTGACCCCATCCTCTTTGCCAGCTCCAACCGGTTGGATTGATACACAATGCTATAAAAAGGCACCACCTTGGCGGATTGGACGCTCCGCGCGAGGTGACTTGTCACCTTGGCTGGTCATGCTAAGCGCCCATATCGAGTACGGTATCAAGGAGAAATATAAGGGGCGCTTCAGAGAATATTTTTCCATCCCTGCTAATTGGGATCCCAACAAGCAGATTCAGGACATCCAAAAGTTGCTGGCAAAGGACATTGACCTGCTCCTGATTGACCCACTCGACCACGCCGTGGTAGCCGCAGGCCTGAGGGAGGCAATGGACAAGGGCATTCCAGTTATCCTGCTCTCCAGCACTGTGCAGAATGCTCCCTATGTCAGCTTGGTTACCACGAACGAAGAAGAACGAGGCACCATCTGTGCCGACTGGCTCTGTCGTGTAGTCCCCAACGGAAACGTGGCGATCCTGGTGAGCGAACCCGCAGCTGGTGACAAAAAGGCATGGCAAAGGGGTGTTCATCATTATTTGGATGCACAACCCCACATACGGCGGGTTAAAGAAACAACATGCTTCTGGTCAAGCACTGCAGCAAAAGAAGCCATGAGCGCAGTCTTGAACCAGTTTTCTGCCATAGATGGGGTGTTGGTCAACAACGGAGTGGTAGCACAAGGAGTTGCCCAAGCGTTTGTGGAGGTCGGTAGAGCGATTCCACCCATCGCTGGTGCAGACGATTGGAACGGCTGGTTGCGCATGGCCAAAGAGCATGGTGTGCGTTTCATTGGACTAACAGGCGGAGCCAATCTGGGGCTGCGTTGCGTTGATCTGGCAACGGAAGTGCTGACCGGCAACCCTGTTCCGGCTTATGTGGAATTCCCTTACGAGATGTTCGATGAGAGCGCAATAGACCGCTATTATCACCCAGACTTGAGCGATCACTACTGGGCTGTGCACGACCTACCCGATACATGGATCGAGAAGATGTTCAAGCCATAAAACAGCGCCTGAAGCCTTGTGGTTCTGGTTTCATCCCTTTGACAGATTGGTGTATAATGGCAAAAAGCTTCGGAGGGCAATGATGCAACTCGAAGAATTGATCCAGGTTGCCAGGGGAGAAATCGAAGTTGATCTGTTACTCAAGAACGCACGCGTTATCAATGTATTCTCCGGCACCATTCATCCTGCTGATGTAGCCATCCATCACACTCGCGTGGTTGGCCTGGGCGACTATCGTGCCCGCCAAGTGATTGACCTACAGGGGCAATATCTATGCCCTGGTTTCATAGACGGACATGTGCATATTGAGAGCTCCATGCTACGTGTACCCGAGTTCGCCAGGGTGGTCGTACCGCAAGGCACAACTACTGTGATCTGTGACCCCCACGAGATTGCCAATGTACTTGGACTAGATGGCATCCGCTACATCCTGGAATCCAGCAAGTACACTCCCTTCAGCGTGTATGTCATGTTGCCCTCTTGTGTGCCTGCTACAGATATGGAAACTGCTGGTTCCAAGCTGACGGCAGAGGACATTGCCGCCATGTTGGGCAGCGAGTGGGTGCTGGGCCTAGGTGAAGTAATGAACTACCCAGGCGTGATCTTCCGTGACTGGGAGATACTGAACAAAATTAGAGTAGCCAGTGGCAGGGTGATCGATGGCCACGCACCAGGCCTGTCAGGACGGGACCTGTGCGCTTATGTGGCCGCAGGAATCGGCTCCGATCACGAGTGTACTACCGTTGAGGAAGCGCAAGAGAAGCTTCAACTAGGCATGCATATCATGATCCGCGAGGGAACCACCGCACGCAACCTGGAGAGCCTGCTGCCCTTGGTCACGAGGAGCAATGCTAGCAACTGCATGTTTGTAACCGACGATCGGCACCTTCCTGACTTGCTTAATGAAGGACATATGAACTTTGTCATCCGCAAAGCCATCCAACTCGGTTTGGATCCCGTTATTGCAATTCAGATGGCAACCATCAATACAGCGCGCTATTTTGAGCTCAAGGACAAGGGGGCGATTGCGCCAGGCATGCGGGCTGATTTAGTCGTGCTGGATAATCTGAGCGATTTCAACGTGCAGATGGTTTTTCGCAGCGGACAGTTGGTGGCAAAGGAAGGCAAACTATTACCCCTGGCTCAAAAACCAAAGGATGTACCTCTGCGTAGTTCAATGAACATCAACTGGAGCACTGCCAACGATCTGAAACTGCCTGTAGCTGGCAAATGGGTCAAGGTGATCGGCATTGTCCCCCATGAAATCGTGACCGAAAGCCTTCTGGAAGAAGTCAAAAGCAAGGATGGCTTCGCCATAGCAGATGTGGAGCGGGACATACTCAAGATGGCCGTGATCGAACGCCATCTGGCTTCAGGAAACATCGGGCTAGGTTTTGTCAAGGGACTGAAACTCCTGCGAGGAGCATTGGCTTCTTCTGTTGCACATGATTCGCACAACCTCGTGGTTGTAGGTACCAATGATGAAGACATGCTGCTTGCAGCCCACGAAGTGGAGCGCTTGCGCGGGGGACTTGTAGCCGTGGCGGATGGGCAAGTGCTGGCTTCACTGCCCTTGCCCATTGCAGGGCTCATGTCCGATCGTCCCTATGAAGAAGTCAATGCAGCTCTGAACAAGCTGCTCACCGTGGCGCACGATCTGGGCTCAGATCTACACGATCCCTTCATGACCTTGTCATTCCTAGCTTTGCCCGTTATCCCCGCTTTGAAGCTCACTGACAAGGGATTGGTTGACGTTACACAGTTCAAGTTCGTGCCATTGTTTGAGGATTGAGCATGTAATCCGCTGTCCTAATCGCCACGCAGAACGGGTCTGGTCAAACAAGTTGGGCCACCTTCTGCCTTGAGCGAGATTTCGTTACCCGGGAAAGGGAATGCCTGACACCCCATTTCTTCCAGTCTTCGTTTGGTGACCGGGTTACCTTCCAGCACGACACATTGACGGGGAGCAAGCGCCAGCACATTGGGTCCCATGGTTTGAAACTCCTCATCAGGGACCTCCACGAAGCGGAAGCCACGTCTGGTCAGGTATTGCCAAAACGGCACAGGTAGCAGAGGAAGGTAGGCTACCGCCAAATCGTGATCAATCAGGCTAATGAGCGACATCAGATGCAGACAGGCTTCTGCCCCTCCCCAATAGGGCAGTGGGACGGGAATCAGCTCAACCCCCAGGCCCTGCAGAGCTTCCTGCAGTTGTCTATACCCTTCTGCATTGGTGCGGAAACCTTGTCCTACAGCCAGGGTATCGTGATCCAGCCAGAGCAGGTCTCCACCCTCTGCCTGCGCTTCACCATGCAAGGCGTAGAGTATGGGCACTCCTAGTTTCTTGAAGCAGCGCGCCATGGCTGCTTCTTCGCCTTCACGCAACGCTTTGCCCATTTTCAGAATCACGGCTCCCCTATCAGTGACAATCGCCGGATCGTGGACAAAGATCGCATCAGCATGATCAGGCAGGAATTCTTCGTGATAGACCACCTCTACCCCTGCTTGGCGCAGTATCGCGACAAGGGCATCATGCTCTTGGCAAGCTATCTCCCAATCAGGGCGATCCTTATAATGCCAGCGCAAAGGATCAGCTGTAGCAAAAGCGCGATCCGGTCGCCTGACCACTACCTTGCGCAGAGGTTCGACCATACTTTGACTGCCAAAGCTTCTCATTGGCATACTCCTGCTATCTGCTGAGGATCTCCCCAGCCACATTGCACCTGCGCTGGTTGAAATGATCGCAGGCAGCAACAGGACTCTCCTCCAGGGTCAATCCGAATTCGCGCAGTATACGGTACAGATGACAGAGCGGCAATCCCATGACATTGGCATAGCAACCTTCAATGCGTCCCACTGGGGCAAAATCAGCGTATTGAATGGCATACGAACCTGCCTTGTCCAAAGGATCGCCACTGGCCACGTAGGTGGCAATCTCTTCATCGCTATAATTTCGCATCCAGACCGTGCTCTGCGCTAATTCGGTGCGCATACGCTCGGATGATGCATCGAGCACGGTCACAGCACTAAAGACTTTATGAGGTCGTGCTCTCAGGTGACGCAGCATTGACACTGCATCGGCAGGGCTTTTCGGTTTGCCTAATACCTCTCCATCCAAATAGACTGCCGTGTCTGCAGCTACAATCAGACCTTGCTGTACCCCAGCCCGTGCTGCATGCGCCTTAGCCTGCGCGAGACGGGCTACCATCGTCGCAGCATCCTCGCCCTCATGATTCACCTCCTCCACTTCGGCTGGATGTACGACAAAAGGCAAACCCAGGAGAGCCAATAGCGCCCTGCGCCTGGGCGAGCTAGAAGCAAGGATCAATGTCAGTTCAGCATGACGGTTGAATGCACACATTGGCAAGATTATAGCGAGGCAGCCATAGCCAAGTCAAATGCGCGGCCTTTCTACTCTGTGTAGGTCACAGTCCGCGCAAAGCTATACCCGGACTGTGGGTCATCCTGAGTGAAGAGAGGAATCTGACTTCCCTTTTTTAACTCTGAGTGAATCAGAATAACAAAGCCGGGTTTGCAGGAATGCCCAAACTCAGATGACTGCATTGCTAAATTATCCCTCTTCGACTATAATTATCCTGGAGGTTGCCTGTGACCAATCGCGAGGTGGCTGACCTGCTGCGGCTTATCGCCGACATGCTGGAAATCAAGGGCGAGGTTGTTTACAAGGCGTTGGCCTATCGCAAGGCAGCAGACAATATCGAAGCCTTGGGTCGCGATATCAATGAGCTATGGCGCCAGGGCAAGCTGCGCGAAATCCCTGGCGTTGGCGAGGCACTGGAAAAGAAGCTCGATGAGTTGCTCAGCACCGGGCGTATGAGCTACTATGAGGAGCTTCAGGAAGAAATCCCTATTGGCGTAGTCAGTCTGCTGAGCATTCCCGATGTAGGTCCGAAAACGGCAAAACTCCTTTGGGAGAAATTGGGAGCAATGAGTGTGGCCGACGTGGAGCGCGCTGCCCGTGCAGGACAACTGCGCCATCTGCCCGGCTTGGGCATCCGTTCCGAGCAACGCATCCTAGAAGGTATTGAATCGCTCTATCGCCGCACGACGCGCATCCCGCTGGGTGTAGCCTGGCCTGTGGCTAGTGAATTGGCCCGGGCTTTGCGTCAGGAATTGGGCATTGACACAGTGGAGCCTGTAGGCAGTCTGCGACGGATGAAAGATACAGTCGGCGATATCGATCTCTTAGCTGCTTGTGCAGAACCTGAACGAGCTACCGCCGCTTTTGTCCGATTGCCACAGGTGGCAGAGATTCTCTCACATGGCCCCACCCGCGCCAGCGTCATCCTGCACAATGGCTTGCAGGTGGACATTCGTGCTTTGAGACCGGAACACTATGGCTCTTTGTTACAGTATTTCACCGGTAGCAAAGAGCACAACGTAGCACTGCGGACACTGGCCTTGAGCAAAGGCCTCAGCCTCAGCGAATATGGCTTCAAGCAGGGTGATCAGGAGCTGCTTTGTCCGCGCGAAGAGGATGTCTACCACGCCCTCGGCCTGCCTTGGATACCACCTGAGCTGCGCGAAGACCGGGGAGAAGTGCAAGCCGCCCAGCAAGGCAAGCTGCCCAAGCTTATCGAACGCAGCGATATTCGTGGAGACCTTCACGTACATACCGACTGGAGCGATGCGGTGGCCACCCTGTCCGAAATGGCTTATGCGGCGCAGAAACTGGGCTACGAATACCTAGTGATCTCTGACCATACGCAAAGCCTCGGGGTAGCCAGAGGATTGGATGTAGCCAGGCTGAGACAGCAATGGGCGGAAATTGAAAAGTTGAATGAGGGCTTTTCGGGCTTTCGCTTGCTGCACGGGGCTGAGGTAGAAATACGCGGCGATGGCACGCTCGATTTCCCTGACGAGGTGCTACGTGAGTTGGATGTGGTGATTGCTTCTGTCCACAGCGGCTTGCGGCAGGACAAGGAGACTATCACTGCCCGCGTTGTACGCGCCATGCGCAACCCTCATGTGGACATCATCGGGCACCCCTCAGGTCGTCTGTTGGGGCAAAGAGAAGCAGCCAACGTGGACCTCGATATGCTGTTGCAGGTAGCAGCAGAGACCAACACTATCCTAGAAGTAAATGCCACGCCCAATCGCTTGGATTTGGATGATATCCATATTCGGCAAGCCATCCAATTGGGAGTGCAATTGGCTATCAACACTGATGCGCACAGCGTGAATGGGCTTGAAGTAATGGAATACGGCGTGGCTGCGGCGCGCCGGGGTTGGGCTGAGGCTTGCCATATCGTGAATACACTGCCTTTAGCGCAGCTTCTCGAGCGATTTGCACTGAAAGAGCGTAAAGCAAAGCGCTAATGACAGGTACTTGCCGTAGTTAGTGTAGAAAGATCCTGGCACAAAGCGCTACTAACGAACGTCTTACAAACATAAAGGAGAACATCTATGTCACCCGACGCAGTGCGCACAGAAGGAACGCCCGAAGAAAGGCAGACACGGCGCAGGGCACCGTGAGGATTGCAGCGTGCACCTGCGTGGCAGGTGCTTGTTGCTTTGGCTTTGGTCATAGCCGCTGTCATTGGTCTGTGCCAGGTCACTGGGCTTGCTGGTAGGTTGAAATCGCGCCCTCCTGCACCAACAGCTACACCTACGCTGCTGCCTACTTTCACCCCACTCCCAACCTGGACCGCAACTTTTACGCCTATGCCTACCGCTACCCCTACACCGCAACCTCAACTTATGCCTGGAGGGCGGGCAGTGGTCCAGGGCACCGGGGCGCAACAACTTCGCCTCCGTGCAGGGCCAGGCCTGACAGCGGAGATATTGCAGTTGCTGCCGGACGAAACACAATTGAATGTGATAGAGGGGCCAGAGTTAGCTGATGGCCACAAATGGTGGAAGGTACAGACGGTCGATGGGCTCGTCGGTTGGGTAGCTGGCGACTGGCTTGTTCCCCTAGTTCCCTAGCTCCCATATACTGCTCTTCATTCGCGTCCGATCGCGATGACGCTGCACGGTAAGATGAAGGAGGCGGTTTCCATGTACAAACGGGCTTGGTTCCGGAGTTTGCTGCTGTTATTGCTTGTGCTGGCGATGGCTAGTTGTGCATTGTTGCAGCAATATAAGCAGGAGCTGTGGCCCTCCACTTTGGCTACTCCAACCACAGCAGTGATTCTGACGCAGGGTCAGATCCGTGACGCAATCACCAAGTTGCCTATTGTGGCAGCAAGGTTGCAGGCGGGCACCGTTACGGCGCTGAGCGATGTGGAGGGTGCTTTCTGCATACCTTCGCTCGGCGAGGAGATGATCACCATCACAGCAGCAGGCTACGAGACGGCACAAATCCGTCCCCGTGCCGGTTTCCCTCTTGTGGTGGATCTGATACCTGATGCTTCTACTACTTTTCAAATCATTTACAATTACGAGAGACAACATGAATTTGGACGGCAGTACGAGCTGCTACATCCTGACGTTCAAATCTTGTTTAGCCGTGAGGAATTCATCCGTTACATGGAACAGCAGCGGCCATATGACCTCATTGATTTTTCCGTTGGCCCCGTGGATATGCTTGCGTCCGGCGTAATGCTAGGCAAGGTCTATAACGACGTCGCCCAGGTACGTGTGCAGGCTACAGTGCGGTCCAATGGGCGGATCATGCAGCGATCTTGGTTAGGCTACGCAGCCAAGGCAGGGGGGCTATGGCGATGGTTCCGTGGTCCTCTGCTCTGGCCCACACTCACGCCTGTATCCACAGATACTCCTACGCCGACAGCGACACCTACTCAGATTCCGACATCGCCTCCACGATCAACGAACACCCCAATCCTCACGGCTGTTGCCAGCCCTACGCCGTACGAACCCATTTCGCCTGGCAGTCAGGCAGTCGTCATTAGCGATGTAGCTGGATTGCATACGGGAACAGGTGAGGAATATGCTGTGATCTTGGGCATGCCGCGCGGAACCAAGGTGCTGGCGCTCGAGTGGCCGCGATGGGTAGATGGAGTACCTTGGTACCGGGTGCAAGTTGTAGGTACAAGTCATACCGGTTGGTGCAAGGGCTCCAATCTCGCGGCGTTGCTGGCTGTGACGACGCCAACGATTCCACCTGCGACACCGACAGCTCGGCCAGTTACACCTGCTGTGCAAATCATGCCGCGCATCGCATTCACTAGCGAACGTGATGGCGACCAAGAAGTCTATGTGATGAATGCAGATGGTTCGGATTTGCGCAATCTGACCCTGAACCCAGCGCAGGATGGAAACCCCAGTTGGTCTCCAACGCATGACCGCCTGGCCTTTGTCTCCGATCGCACTGGAAACAGCGATATCTTCCTTATGAATGCTGATGGCAGTGGTGTGGTGCAGATCACTTTCAGCCCTGCGGATGAAATTCATCCCGCCTGGTCGCCCAATGGAGCATTCATTGCTTATGTATCCAATGAGGATGGCGACTGGGAGATCTTTGTGATGAACGCCACTGGCGGAGGCGCGATGCAACTGACTCACAACACTGCATGGGATAGTTATCCCTCCTGGAGCCCCGATAGCCAGAAGATGGTTTTCACTTCAGAGCGCGATGGCAATTATGAGCTATACTTATATGATCTGACCAGCTACACCGAGACGCGCCTGACCGACCATCCGGCTTCTGATGCTTTCCCTGCCTGGTCACCAACTGGTCAAGAGATTGCTTTCACTTCAGCGCGAGATGGGGCGTTGGAGCTTTACCTTCTTGACTTGGTAGCTATCCCGCAAAGGATCACACGCCTGACCTACACGGTGCCTGCGAGTGCCGCAAACCGCTATCCTAGTTGGGCAAATGACGGCAATTGGCTGGCCTTCACGTCCTGGCGCGATGGCAATGCGGAAATTTACATCGTACGTCGCGATGGGTGGTGGCTACGCAACCTGACTATGCATCCAGCAGCAGATGAATTTCCTGCCTGGGCTGATTGATGCGCTGGGAAAAATCAGTATATAAGGAAGGGCTTAATAACTTGCTGCTACAGGGAGGTGAGATCATGACATGCAGGAAACGACTGGAGAAGATGTTTCGGGAAGCAGGAGTCAAGTTCAGTGTATCGAAACATGCGGAAATCTATAGCGCACAGCGTCTGGCTGCTCTGTTGCATATTCCAGGGGAGCAGATGGCTAAGGTAGTCATGGTAAAAGCAGATGAGGAATGGGTCATGCTGGTGCTTCCAGCGCCATACAGGCTCGATTTCTCCAAGGTGAAGAAGGTGCTCAAAGCAAAGGATGTACGCCTCGCCAAAGAGGAGGAATTCGCTGGGCTGTTCCCGGATTGCGAGGTAGGAGCCATGCCGCCCTTTGGTAGCCTCTACAATCTGCGTCTCTGCGTTGATCGCACGCTCACTACCCAGCCAGAAATCGCCTTTCCCGCTGGCTCGCATCGCGAGATTATGCGCATAGCGTACGCTGATTTCGAACGGATTGCCCAGCCTATAGTGGGGGATTTCAGCACCCAGTAGTTCGGCGTAAGCACTCCTTTTTCAGATCGAAAAGAGGGGCAGGTTCTTGCCTTGCCCCTCGATTTTTCTAACCATGTGAAAAAGGTTTATGCTTGCCTGCAACGCAAGCTGAGGAATCTGGGTTACTGATTATCGCTCTGACTCCTAATAGAACAGTTGCGCCAGCTCGATCAGGTCTGGATCCACTTCCCTTCTTTTGTCCGCAACTTCCTCCAATGGCACATCCGTGATCTTGTCACCTTGCAGAGCAACCATGCGCCCGAATTTGCCTTGCTTGATTAGATCAACGGCATAGACGCCCATGCGGGTGGCAAGCACGCGGTCGAAAACGGTCGGTGAGCCTCCACGTTGCAGATGTCCCAATACCACGAAGCGGGTCTCGAAGCCAGTGCGTTCTTCAATTGCGGTAGCCACGGTAGAGGCAAGGCCGCGTAGATCCAGCCGAATATGGCCAAATTCATCTTTGCGCTTTTCAGCTTCTGCTTCCTCTGTGTAGATTTCCGCGATATTGGCTGCTTCTGCGACCACGACAATGCTGAACTTTTTGCCCATCGCCCAACGACGCTTGATATGCTCGCATACTGCCGCGATGCTGGACGGCTTTTCCGGCGTAAGGATGTAATCAGCGCCACCAGCCAGGCCTCCCATTACCGCTACCCAGCCCGTATAGCGCCCCATTACTTCAACCACGATGACGCGATGATGCGCTTCAGCAGTCGAGTGCAATTTGTCCAGTGCATCGGCCACCGTTGTCACTGCCGTGTTGAAGCCAATGCAGTAATCTGTGCCAGGCACATCATTGTCCATTGTTTTGGGAATACCCACCGCAGGCAAGCCGCGTTTGGTTAGTTGGGCACAAACGCCCAACGTATCATCTCCACCAATCGCTACTACCGCGTCAAGCCCAAATTTCTGGGCATTTTCGAGAGCTTTCTCAATATCCCCGGGCTTTTTGGCTAGGTTCGTGCGCGATGAGCCCAAGATGGTTCCGCCCCGGTGCAGGATGCCAGAGACATCCGAGCGCTCTAAAGGTTTGATAATGCCGTCGCGAAGACCTTTCCAGCCATCGTGGATGCCGTAGACTTCCCAGCCATACTCAAAGGCACGCCTGGCTACCGCGCGAATGGCGGCGTTGAGCCCAGGCACATCGCCTCCGCCAGTTAAAACTCCAATCCGCATGTATTCCCTCCTCTTGTTCTTCCTGTACAACTACCAGTATACTCGGTCCTGTTTTCGCTATTCCGCAGCACCGAGTTCCGCACTGCGAAATTGCTTGGGAAAACTGCGAAACCCCCCACTTGAATCAATTACGCCCGCGCTTCCAAAGAGCCGAATCTTTTCACGCACGGCTTCCTTCACGTACTCTCGGCTAAGGGTCAAGAACTTGCGCGGGTCCACTTCGTCAGGATATTTTGCCACTGCTTCCCTCAGTCCACGTGTGAACGCTTGGTTGAGGTAGGTGGCCACGTTGATCTTGCAGATACCGTGTTGGATAGCTTCGAGGAAGCTCTCGGTCTTGACCCCTGACGAGCCATGTAGCACCAATGGCGTGTGCGGAATCTGTTCGTGGATTGCTTTTATCCGTGCGATATCCAGTTCTGCCTCTTGCACCTTCATGGCATGGACAGAACCACAAGCTACAGCCAGTGAATCTGCGCCGGTAAGTTCGATGAACTCCTTGGATTGATAAGGATCGGTCATCAACGCGCAGATTTCCTCGTAAGATAGCTTCTCGGTTGACTGAGCAACCCGGCCTAATTCCGCTTCCACCGGGATGCCGGCGATATGTGCGATTTCAACGACTTTCTTGGTCGTAGCGACATTCACCTCAAATGGCTGCTTGGAGCCATCGTACATCAGGGATGTGAAGCCAGCTCGCAGGCAGAGCACGTTCTGTTCAAAGTCGTACCCATGATCCAGGTGCAGCACAACCGGCACAGTAACCAGGCTGGCCGCAGTTTTTACCATGCTGGCGGCAAACTCTAGCCCAGCGTAACGGATTGCCCCCTGGCTCACTTGCAGGATGACCGGGGCTCGCTCTTCTTCGGCTGCCTCCACAATAGCCTGCACCTGCTCCATATTGTTAGCATTAAAAGCTCCAACAGCGAAGTGATTCTCTAAAGCAGTTAATAGAATTTCTCTACTAGTTACCAGAGGCATCCTCTCCTCCTCGTAGCGTAAAATACGGGGCTATGTTCGTAGCCCCGTTGGCATCATCGCCACTTGTTGTATTCGCCATGCCGAAGGTGGGATTCGAACCCACACAGGGTTAACCCCCAGCGGTTTTTGAGACCGCCGCGTATACCATTCCGCCACTTCGGCATGCACTTATAGTATAAGAAAATTATGGCGTTTAGTCAAATTATTCGCGTTGGGGATATTGAAAAAGACCCATTTGTCACGCTGAGGCGTGTCCGAAGCATCTCGACAATACAGACCATGAGATTCTTCGCTTCGCTCAGAACGACGCTCAAGACCTTCTCGATTCCCTCGTCGTGTTGTAAGTGTAAGTGGCCAATAGATCGTTACCAGCCTCTTTGTCACAAGCGAGCAGCAGGTCGGTACTAATTGGGTCGAGCAGGATAGGTGGTAGCAAGGCGATATGCTCATCCCCAGTATACCCCAAATGG
>JACIWW010000041.1 GCA_014360905.1 Chloroflexota bacterium | reverse complement strand
CAGCCTCTGCCAATAGCTGCGCTTTGATCTCTGCACGGGTGCGTTTCATCTTAGATTCCTTTCTCTTGAGCTTCGATTCTTCCCTACATTATGCCCCAAATTTGCCCCCAAATTGAAATACACCCTCCTTGTAACTGTCCAGGACATGGGAGCAAAGGCCAGTTATGGCTCTGTGATGGGTATCTATAGGGACGGTTGAGAACAACAAAGCAATATACCACCCGCGAATCTTTTTTCCACAATTTGCCGATATGTAGTTTGGGGCGTATCATTATAGGCCAAAGAAACAATCACCAACGCTGCAAGGAGAACATGTATGCATGCCAATGCCCTCGAGGAATTGGTCACACAGGCCATTAATTATTTGGTACCCATTGTAGAGGCTTGCGGTGCAGCGATCGTCATGCTCGGTGTGATCCGCACCATCATACATCACATCCGCGATCGGCTTCGGCTGGACCTGGATTGCCTGCCACATCTGCGCACGCAACTGATAGAGAGTTTGATCATGGGTCTCGAGTTCCAGTTGGCCGCCGATGTGCTCAAGACGGCTATTTCTCCAACCTTGAACCAAGTTATTCTATTGGCAGCGCTGATCGGCCTACGTGCTGCGTTGAGCTACTTGCTGGAGCGCGAGCTTCACGTAGTCTGTGCAGAGTCGCACTCGGGACAACAACACAGGGCTGAACACAGCGCAGAAGAAACTTAGGGCGACAATAAGTCCGGCACAAAAAGCAGAGCCAGGTGGCCGATTTCATGGGTCACCTGGCTCCTGTCATGAGACATGCCTGGGGGCAATGCAAGCGCCGAAATTTGTTTGTGGGTACCGTAGCTAAGCTACGCCTTTCTCGATCCCTGGAACTTGGCAACTAGGTCTATCAAACCACGGATGGCCATTCCTGAGCCGAAGGCTATCGTCCCCAGCTTCCCGCCGGTGCCGCCGATGAACGGGTTAGCGAACATATACACGAGCGCAGCGGATAATCCCACAAACGCCATCGCCACAAGGTTGGGGATGCGCTTGGTGTTGGACATTCCGGCAAATGATGCACATATGGCCATCACTGCCAGCGTCTTTCCGACATCGCCATGGATTGCTGGGAGCAAAATACCAGCAGCCAAGCCTACTACGCTAGAAGCCATGACTGGCGTCTGCTTGCGCATGTTATTTAGATAATACGTGAGTACCCCGGCAATAATGGAATAAAGCACCAACCACTGACCTACATCCCACTTGGGCACGGCTGGATGGGTAAACTCCGTGGAGAGACAGATGGCTGTAAACACGCAGCCGCTAGCTGCAATGGCACCCAACTTACCCCCAAAACCGCCAAAGACTGCCAGCGTCAGAATATAGAAGATGCCCGCCACAATGCCAGCAAAGATAATGTGCCCATAGGCTGGCAGGAGAGTGGTGCCAGCCATGCCAACGAACGACCCGGTATAAGCAGGCGCGGCATAGTCTGGGAACAGCACTGCAGCCGCCAGTCCTACCACAGCCGAGCCTATCACTAGGCCCTGCTTCAGGTCTACATTAATCCAGTGCGAAAGGACAGCGCCTATCACAACGGCGAGAAGATTGAACAGGTTCTTTTGCGTGAAAAGCGCGTCCATTTTGGCTGTCGGGAGTCCCTTGCCCTCGTTGAACAGAGTGAACAAAAGCCCAATGAACCCCAGAGTCAGCAGGATGCCCACAATAGGCTGTAGAACCCAGGCATCATAAGCAGCAAAGCCATAAACTAAAAAGGCAAGAACAGCCAGGAATAGAAAACCAATTATTGACGCAATCTTGTTCATGCTTGCCCTCCTCTTAAGGATGATGGATTTTTTGCAAATGGGTGTATCACACTTAGCGATGAAAATCTGTGCTGAGAAACTACGAGTAGTATAGTAACGGTTCACCTCCTTTGTTGCAAGTAACAGATAGCCCTCGCTTCGCTGGACTACAAAAGGTACAGCGGAAGCGCAGCAACGATGCTGCGCTCCCGCTGAAACTATTTATACCTTCTCGACGCGGACAGCCGCCACTTTGTATTCTGGGATCTTGGACACGGGATCAAGGGCGGCGATGGTCAGCAAATTCGCTGCTGCTTCCCTGAAGTGGAACGTCATGAAAACCACTCCTGGCTCAGTTCGTTCCACGACTTCTGCCTTGGCGATTACTTCACCTCGCCGTGAAGCAACCCGCACCAGGTCTCCATCCGCAATGCCCAATTTAGCCGCATCCTGGGGATTGATCTCAACCAACGCTTCCGGATAAAGCTGGTTCAGACCGTCTATACGGCGGGTCATGGTGCCGCTGTGGAAATGGTACAAGACACGGCCCGTGGTGAGTACAAATGGATACTGCTCGTCTGGGACTTCTTTGGCTGGTTCCCACTCGACGGCATGGAACTTGCCCAGCCCGCGGGAGAATTTCCCCACGTGCAGAATCGGAGTGCCGGGATGGTCGGTGGTGGGGCAAGGCCATTGCAGTCCAACTTTTTCGATCCGCTCATATGTAATACCACCATAGCTCGGTGTAACCGCGTTGATTTCAGCCATGATTTCCCTTGGGCTTGCGTAATCCCAGCTTGTAAATTTGCCTTTAGACCTATCCACATCCAGGCGTGCTTCGACGCGTTTCGCCAAATCGCAGATGATTTGCCAATCGGGACGGGCGTTACCGATAGGCTCGATCACCTTGCGCACAAGCTGTACGCGTCGCTCGGTGTTGGTAAACGTGCCCTCTTTTTCCACAAAGGACACGCCTGGCAGCACCACGTCAGCCAGTTCGGCAGTATCGCTCATAAAGATTTCCTGCACGACCAAGAAATCCAATGCCTCCAGACATTGGCGGGCATGGTTAAGGTCTGGGTCAGTCATCATGGGGTTCTCGCCGAGGATGAACATGGCCTTAACCTCTCCCCTCTCAGCAGCATGGAGCATTTCAACGATGGTGAGACCGACCTTCGTGGACGCAGTATTGCCCCAGGCCTCTTTGAACTTGGCTTGTGCAGCCTCATCTACAATCCGCTGGTATCCAGGGTAGAAATTCGGCAAGCCGCCCATGTCGCAGGCCCCCTGAACGTTATTCTGCCCGCGTAGTGGATTCACGCCACCCCCAGGGACGCCCATATTGCCAAGCAACATTTGCAGGTTAGCCGTTGACAGGACATTTTGGTGTCCCTTAGTATGTTGCGTAATGCCCATTGCATACAGTAGCGCACCTGGCCTATTGGCAGCCAAGATGCGTGCCGCTTTGCGGATGTCCTCAGCGGGCACACCGGTAATGCTTTCCGCATATTCCGGCGTGTACTTGGCGACAGTCGCTTTGAGTTCCTCAAAGCCTTCGGTGCGGTTGGCGACAAATTCCTTGTCATATAGGTCCTCAGCGATCAGCACGTTCATAATCCCATTGAGCAAGGCAATGTCGGAGCCGGGTCTGTGCTTGAGATGAAGGAAGGCGAAGTCAGCCAGAGGGATGTCACGAGGGTCGGCTAAGATCAACTTCGCTCCTCTCTTTGCTGCCTGTCGGAGGCGCATACCGATTACTGGGTGTTGCTCTGTCGTGTTGGAGCCAATCACCAGATAGGAATTGGCTTGTGTGGTAATGTCCTCGATGGAGTTCGTCATGGCTCCGGAACCGAAAGCGGCGACCAGACCGGTCACCGTGGAGCTATGTCAGAGGCGCGCACAGTGGTCAACGTTATTCGTCTCCAACACCGCTCTGGTGAATTTTTGTAGGAGATAGTTCTCCTCATTCGTACACTTGGCGGATGTCAGGACGGCGATAGCGTCGCCACCGTACTTTTTCTTCGTCTCCGCGAGTTTATCTGCGATCAGGTCCAAAGCCTCATCCCACGTGGCAGGGACGAACTGGCCATCTTTCTTAATCAAAGGTTGTGTGAGCCGATCAGGGTGGTTGACGAATTCGAAGCCAAAGCGACCTTTCACACAAGAGGCACCGTTGTTGGGCGGCACATCCCAGTGAGATGACGCTTTGACAATCTGGTTATCTCTGTACCAGTAATCGAGTTGACAGCCTACACCGCAGTAGGGGCATGTGCTCCTGACCTTTTGCAACTGCCAGACTCGCCCTTTGCCAAGAGCCTGTTTAGGTAGCAGCGCACCGGTAGGACACAGTTCTACACACATGCCACAGAATTCGCAAGGGCTGTCTTCCAAGTTGCCATCGAAGGCTGTGCCGGGTTTGGAGCGGAAACCACGCCAGACTATGCCAATTGCCTCCACACCATTGATCTCGTTGCAGGCGCGCACACAGCGACGACAGAGAATGCACTTGTTATAGTCCCGCAGGATAAATGGGTTGGGGTCATCAACTGGATAGGCGTGCTGCTCACCAGGGAAGCGTGTTTCCTTTACTCCATACTCGTACATGAGGTCCTGCAATTCACAAGAGCCAGTCGAATCACAGGTCATGCAATCTAGTGGGTGGTCGGATAACAGTAGCTCCAGTACAAAACGCCGTGCCTCGATAACGCTTGGGGAGTGAGTCTGCACTTCCATTCCCTCTGTGATGGGGAATGTACAGGCTGGCTGCAGCGTACGCTGTCCCTTGATTTCGACCAAGCACATGCGACAGGCCCCAATGGGAGCTAATGCGGGATGGTCGCACAGCGTGGGTATTTGTATGCCCGCCTGTTTCGCTGCCTGGAGTACAGTGCTACCTACTGGCGCACTAACTTTGCGGCCGTTGATTACAAGATTGACCATTGCCATTGGTTGCTTGCCTCCTTTTTGGATTTTAGCGTCCTTGTCAGAAATAGCGATCAACTAATGTAGGATAATATACTGAGATTGCTGCAGTGTGACAAATCAGATAGCGATACATCTTTTGTGTTTTCGCTATCTGATTTGTCACTACTCCTGCTTAAACAGTTTCCTTTTCCGCAACTTCTTCAGCCTTGGCTGCACGCAAGGCTTCGTGTTCAAGATCGCAGCGCAGACAGCGCCTTGCCTCCTCTCGAGCTACTTCTTCGGTAAAGCCCAGCTCGATTTCGCTAAAGTTGCTTACGCGCTTCTCTGGAGCCTGGGTAGGCATCGTCGGCCGCTTAGCTTGAGCGTATTCCTCGGGATTCCATGCGGCCTCAACTGTGCGGTAGGCTAGCCAGGATTCCTTGGATTGCTGCTTGCCTTGCTGTAAATAGGCGTCTACGGCCATAGCAACTTTGTTGCCCTGAGCGACAGCTTCGATCACCGTAGATGGACCTAGCACTGCATCCCCTGCCGCAAAAATGCCTGGCCGTGAGGTCTCCAGTTTTCTCCCCACTTTGAACGTGCCATCGCGGTTGGTCGCTGGGCTGTCGCCGTTCAAGCAGGACAAATCTGGGGCCTGGCCAATGGCCGGAATGATGACATCTATGTCCATAACATATCCTGCGCCCTCGATAGGTATGGGACGGCGCCGCCCGCTCTTGTCGAATTCCCCCAGTTCCTGTGGCTGCAGCTCGACGGCAGTCACTTTCGTATCTCCTAGGATGCGGATGGGATTGGTCAGGAAGTGGAATTTGACGCCTTCTTCCTCAGCTTCGCGGACCTCAAGGTCCTGGGCAGGCATTTCTGCCCGTGTACGGCGGTAAACAACATGTACTTCTGAAGCGCCGAGGCGCAAGGCAGTGCGCGCTGCGTCAATGGCGGAATTGCCGCCGCCTATCACAGCTACACGCTTGCCTTTCATCTTGGGTGGCTTGCCCAAGGCAACATCTTTCAAGAATGTGGTAGCATGTATCACGCCTTTCAAGTCTTCGCCGGGAACGCCAAGACGGCGGCTGCTGTGCGCGCCGATAGCCAGCACAACAGCGTGATAACCCATTTTGTCAAACAGTTCATCTAGCGTAAAGTCCCTGCCTAGCGCAGTGTTGAGCACAATGTTGACCCCAGTGCGCCGGATGTTATCAATTTCAGCATTAAGGATGTCGCGCGGCAATCGGTATTCTGGAATGCCAAGGGCCATCCAACCACCTGCCACTGGTGCGGCCTCGTAGACTGTTACCTTGTAGCCCCACTGAGCCAAGCGTAACGCCGCGGTCAGTCCGGCAGGACCAGCGCCAATGATTGCAACCTTCTGACGTTTTGGTTCTTCAAGCAGTGGTGGCGTCCAGGGATTCTTCATCTCCTGATCAGCCATGAAACGTTTGAGTTGGCGGATGGCAACGGGTTCATCCAGTTCGCCACGACGGCAGCGCCGTTCGCAAAAAGCGGGGCAAATGCGTCCGCAGACCAAGGCAAATGGGTTGCGTTGGCGGTGTATCTCCAATCCCTCGGCGTATTTGCCTTGGCTGATGAGCGTAACATAACTTGGCACATCCACACCGGCTGGGCAGGTATTGCTGCAGGGTGCCCGCACCAAATCTCTACATACCCCGGCTGGACAATGCTTATCGAGAATGTGCGCTTCAAACTCATCATGGAAGTAGCGCAAGGCAGCTTTCACCGGCCCGGGCGTGAGTTGCCCTAGTGCGCAGAGCGAATTGGATTCCATGCCCATGGACAGTTGGTTGATCAAGTCCAGGTCCTCCATCGTGCCTTTGCCTTCGGTAATTCGGGTAAGCACTTCCAGTAGACGTCGTCCACCCACTCGGCAGGGTACGCATTTGCCACAAGATTCAGCGGTGGCGAATTCGAGGAAGAACTTGGCAAACTCGACCATGCAGGTGTCTTCGTCCACTACAATCATACCGCCGGAGCCCATCACCGCACCAATTTCTTTGAGCGAGTCAAAGTCTACCGGCGTGTTCAGCGCCTCAACACCGAGACAGCCGCCCAATGGGCCACCGGTCTGCACGGCTTTGAATTTCTTGCCCTTGAGGATGCCGCCACCAATGTCAAAGATGATCTCACCCAGGGTGATGCCCATGGGCACTTCTACCAGCCCGGTATTGTTCACCTTGCCAGTCAGGGCAAAAATGGCTGTGCCGGTGCTGCGCTGCGTGCCGATGCTAGCGAACCAGTCCGCGCCTTTGAGGATAATCTGCGGCACATTGGCGTAGCTTTTGACGTTGTTGATATTGCTGGGCTTGCCCCATAGACCCGAAACAGCAGGGAAAGGCGGACGGGGACGTGGCTCACCCCGCCGGCCCTCGATGGATGCCATCAGAGCAGTCTCTTCGCCGCATACGAAAGCGCCCGCGCCTTCTTTGAGAGTGAGATGAAAACTGTGGCCACTGCCGAGAATATTGTCCCCCAACAATCCATATTCGAGACACTGGCTGATAGCGAGTTTGATGCGCTTAATGGCCAGGGGGTACTCAGCGCGGCAGTAGATATAGCCTTGGTGTGCTCCAATGGCATAACTGGCGATGATCATCCCTTCGATGACGCTGTGGGGGTCTCCCTCTAGGATGCTGCGGTCCATGAATGCTCCTGGATCGCCCTCATCTGCATTGCAGATGAGATATTTGGGCTCTCCCTTCGCCTTGCGGCAAAATTCCCACTTCAATCCAGTGAGGAAACCCGCGCCGCCGCGTCCCCGCAGGCCAGAGCGTTTGACTTCTTCGATGACCTGGTCTGGGGTCATTTCCGATAGCGCCTTGCTCAGGGCGGCATAGCCATCGCGAGCAATGTACTCGTCAATGCTCTCTGGGTTGATCAAACCGCAGTTACGCAATGTGATGCGTATCTGTTTACCATAGAAAGGCACATCCTTGTAGAAAGGCACTGATTGATGCGAAATGGGTTCTTTGTAGGTAAGTCTAGGCACTACCCTGCCCTTAACTAGTGTTTCCTCCACAAGATGTGGCACATCCGAGGGCTGAACTTGACAATAGAAAATGCCTTCAGGGTAGATGATCATGACTGGACCCATGGCGCAGAAACCACGGCAGCCAGTTTGCACTAGCCTTACCTCATCCTCCAGGCCCCTCCGCTTGATCTCCTGAGCCAATGCTTCGAATACCTCAGGCGATTTTGATGCCGCGCAGCCCGTACCGCCACAAACAAGGACGTTGGCTCGATACAATGCTTCCGCCATTAGATTCCTCCTAGATTCATGGTATCTTCATCAGACAACAGAATGAGCCTCCGCATGAGTACGATTGCGGAGAAACAAAAATTTGCCCTAGGACCGCTGTTACGAGGTGGTAGGCAGACGCCCCACCACCCACTCTTCCACCACGTTGCCCTTGATCAGGTGCTCCTCGATAAGCCGGGGTACCATGTCTGGCTTCACGTTGCCATAGGTGATGCGTGGCTTGCCTGCCTGCTCAATGTCCACCAGCGGCTCCTTGACGCACATGCCAATGCAGCCGACAGTGGTCACATGGGCCTCGATCTCGCGCTTTTTCAATTCCTCGAGAATGGCGTGCATAGTCTCACGCGCACCAGCAGCAATACCGCAGGTGCCCATGCCTACCGTAATCTTGGTACCGGTTTCGAGACGCACTTTGATATCCTTTTGTGCTTCCTCGCGTAGCTTTTTCAAATCTTCCAATGTTTTCAGCTTTGGCATCAGAAAGCCTCCTCTTCTCGCAATAGTCTCTCTGTAAATAGTAGCGCGGCATCGCATTCGACCAAGTAGCGACTATCTCGCGCTACTTATGCCTTATCTATTTCGTTTCAGAACTCTGCAGCGTTGCAAGTCCTTCCCTGAGTGTCGTTTCCAGCCATCCCCGTATCATTGGATGGGAAAGAGGGACGTCACCCAGCTCCTGGCGTATTTCCGCTGTGTCGAACTCGAAAGTTCGCTTGTCAATGACATGCTTATAGTAAATATCCACTGGTCGTTCGGACATCAGGACGGCTAGCAAGGTTGCTGTCATATCACCCAAAGGAGCGCGATCAATGTGGCTGTGCTGGAATGTAACTTCCACCGTCGTCCCTATCCCGGGTTGCGATTGAATGTACAGCGCGCCATTGCATTGCTGGGCTGCTGCGGCAAACAATGGCAATCCCAGACCCACATGTCGTGTAGTACGGGTGGTAAAGAAGGGATCCAGTACCTTCTTGACCATATCCTCGCTCATGCCGCGTCCATTATCCTTAATCGTAATTCTCAGAATGTCGTTCTGCAAGTCCTCCTCAATGAGCAACTCGATGCGCGTTGCCCCAGCCTCTACTGAGTTTTCGAGTGCATCTAAGATGTGCAAAGACAACTCGCGCACTAGTGTAGATTTCTCACTATGTCGATCATTTTTTCTGGCACCAGGTGCCCGACGACCTCATTGTCTACCATGGCGGTGGGTGCCAATCCACACGAGCCTAGGCAATAAACCACTTCGTACGTGACTCGGTAATCCGGGGTGGTTTCCCCAGCCTTAATGCCCAATTCCTGCTGAATGGTTTGAATGATTTTCGCGGCGCCACGCACATGGCATGCTGTACCATCGCATTGGCGGATGATGTGTTTGCCACGCCTTGTGAGGTAGAACTGCGCATAGAAGGTTACTACCCCATATACCTGGCTCAGTGGCACTTTCATGCGTTCGGAGATCCTCTGCAGCACCTCCTTCGGCAGATAGCCATAGATCTCCTGTGCCCGCTGCAAGACGGGGATCACGGCCCCCTTCTGGGTTTGAAATTCCTCGAAGATCGGTTCCAAAAGGCTCAGGTCCAAGGTTTCTTCAGTCACGTTGCAACATCCTCCTTAACCAAGCTTGATTATTATGACTCAAATGGTGCTTTGCATAGGCATTTTACTAGCCCAATGCACACAACAGACAGGCTCTATGTTGCCAGTACCTTTACTTTTCGCCCTTGCTCGCCACGCAAAGCCAGCGAAATCTCGGCGATAGTTGGTTCCGCAAGAGTTAGTATAGTAAGATTGCACATTTCATCCAGACGGTGAGCATCGCCAGAACAAATAAACGAATATCCCACCAACGAGGGATGGTGATGTTGCAGTTCGTTCGCGTTAGCCCACCGTGTGATTTCCATTGCAGCAAAAGGAACGCCTGGCGGAACAAAGCCCAGGTTGGCCAACAAACTGAAAGACGGGCGGTCTATGTGCGCTGCAATGCACAGTCCTCCCCTTTGCACTACGCCTGTTACCACTTCCTCGACGGAGAGGGAAGTTGCTGTTGACAATAGTTTCTCGTTGTAACGCACAAAATCACCCGTTGCATCCACCACGAATTGGGGGCCAAAAAACTCGGGGTTGTTTCGGAGGGGAGGCAAATGAGCATAGACCACATCCTGCCAGTCCAATACCTGCTTGAGTGAATCAAACAGACAAAGCAGGTGCACCTCTTCCTTGGTCTGAACCTCCATCCCCGGGAGTACCCTCAACTCGAAGCCTTGTGCCGCTTCCATAACCGCAGCCACGTTCTCCGCTGAATTGTGATCTGTGATAGCGATAATCCCCAAAGCCAGTTCGCCTGCGCGCTTCACAATCAAGGGTGGTATCATTTCCACCTCAGCGCAGGCGGATAAAACAGTGTGCACATGTAAATCAGCCAGATAAGGTCTCAAGGTCAAAGGATCCAATCCTGATGACAGAATCCCAACCGAAGCATCATTTGGCCATTTGGATTTCGTCATTTGTCGTTGGTTATTTCTACACCCTGAATGCCTAGTTGGCCCAATTGGGCTACAACAGTAAACGTTGTATGAGGAGTTGTCAGGATTGGAACTCCTTCCTCATTTGCCTTCTCCAAGGTAGCTACATCCAGGGGCATGCCCTCTGTCACAATGATACCAGCTAGTTGCAGGAGGGAAGCAACGGCAACGATGTTGAGATGTGATTGCAGAGTCACCCAAACGTTGCCTTTGCGTGCCTTGGCCATCACGCAACTGAGCAAATCTGATGCATATCCTCCTGTTACTGGAGTATCCAATTTTTCGCTCGCTGTCTGCACAGATAAGGACAGACTTTCTGCAATCTCACCTAGTGTCATGATGCCCCCTCACTGTAATCACATCGAGCCTATGCCAATTTACGCAAGGTTAATAATGATCTCCAGGCGCGTGCCAATGCCTACTTTGGAATCCAAATTCATCACGTCGGCACATGCCTTGATGTTGTTCAAGCCCATTCCCGCGCCAAAGCCTAGCTCGCGGATCCAATCAGGAGCGGTGGAAAATCCTGGCTGCATGGCTTTCTCGATGTCGGGAATACCCGGGCCTTGATCTACTGCAACGATTCTGATTCTTTCAGGCTGGATCTCAGCAATAAGTTCCCCACCCTTAGTAGTGTGGATGACCAGGTTGGTCTCCGCCTCGTAGCTGGCTACCGCAATGCGCCGCACTGTAGCGGGTTTAGCTCCCAGCCTTTCCAGGGCGCGTTTTAGTTTGCTGGCAGCCTCCCCGCAGTGCATGAAATCCTGTGAGCGCACTTTGTAACGTAGGATTAAGCCCGTCTGATCTGAAATGATATCCTCAAAGATATGACTAGCCCGATAACGGTGGATCTCCTCCTCATGATAGTCCATTTCCAACTGGCGGAGCAGACCGCGTGCGATATCGCCTTGAGTCAGAATTCCGACCAATTTTCCTTCTCTATTTATTACGGGCAGCCGTCCGAAACCAAAGCTAGCGAACTTGTTGAGTGCCTGCACAATGCTCTCATCGGCATACACAGTCTGGATGTTTCTGGTCATCTTCTCGCCGATGGCGACATCAATTTCGCCCGTTTCGAGCGCTTTAATCAAATCTTCGATGCTTATGATACCAACTAGTTCACCGTCGCTCAGCACCGGAGTGCCAGAAATACGGTTAAGACGAAGAACCTCCTTCAGGTGACGCAGAGAGTCCTCGGGAGAAACGGTGATGACTTTCCGCGTCATCACCTGCTCGATTTTCAACTCGTATACCAGCTCCTGGAGTTTGGTTACCTCCGGGTGCGGCTTCGTTTCTCCCTTTGACTTCTCTTCCTGAACTTTGGTGACCACCATCGTTGCTTGGTCCTTCTGCTCTCTGCACTAATGCCTCATTGCATCAGATCGCGCCAATTGACTAACAGGATGTCGAAGAATCATTAGACCAGAGGTCAGACGTCAATTGAAACAAGCCGCAGCTCGGGAGTTTCGCCTGATACAGCCGACCACATGTCTCGTACATGGTGTACTTCGAAGCAAGGAGTGGAATTCCCTTTTCTTCCGCCAGGGCAACTGTTTCAGGTGGGGGCAATTTGCCGCGCACAAACACGATTGCGACGATACCAGCCATTTCGGCAGTGCGGACGACTTGTGGGTTAGTTAGACCGGTCATGAGCAAAGTCCCGGCATGTGTAAAAGCAAGCACATCGCTCATCAGATCGGCTCCACAGGCCATGGACACTTCCTTTGAGAGGTCTGCATTGGATGATATCACTTTTCCCTCGATAATAGATAGCACCTCTGCTAGAGTCATCTTTTTCATCCCTAATGGTTCCTAATCACTATTTGCCAAGGTATGTCACATCGTCCGGAGCAACGGCTAAGACGAATCTGTGAAAAGTATCACAAACGAATGCGATTATACCACATTGCCTAAAGCTTGTCAAATCGTACTGCGCTTGCGCCAACAGATCGTTACCAGGTGGTACAGGCGATTTTGACAAAAGGGGGTGCTCCTGTGGTAAAAGAATTGTGGAAACAACTGCACCAGGAGGAGCACCGCCTATGGCCGATCTGG
>JACIWW010000040.1 GCA_014360905.1 Chloroflexota bacterium | reverse complement strand
TCGGATTGGCTCCGCCCGCTGCTGGCGTGGGTTTGTAGTGAGCGCTTCAGCGCTCGGATTGCCTCACCCCCGGCCTGGCGTGGGTTTGTAGTGAGCGCTTCAGCGCTCGGATTGCCTCACCCCCGGCCCCCTCTCCTACGCTGCAAGAGAGGGGCTTTTGGCGTGGACTGTTGTCCACGCCGAGCAGATGCCAGGGATTGAAATCCCTGGCTCAAAATGAAAAGCCCCTTTCAGGGGCTTCTCACATTCGGGGAATTCATGCCCTGGCTATGCTGGCTGGGCATGGGAGCCCAGCCTGCTGCTCTGCAGTGATTCGTTTATTCGTTTTCTCATTCGTTGATGGCATGCCCGCTCCAGGCGGACAACAGTCCGCCGTTATCCTTGGCGTGGGCAACAGCCCACGCCGAACCTACGAGCACTAACAGGTTCTAAGGGCGCTTTGACCCAATTGGCAAAGTGCAGTACAATATGAGCAGGCGTGGACTACGCTTTGTACGGTGAGCAAGTCGGATAGACGTGTGCGTGTCGTGATGCGCGACCTCCGACGCGGAAAGTCCGGTTACAAGTACTTGGTGTGGTCCTCCAGGTACCGTAACCGGGCTTTTTGGTGCCCAAGCGTAGTACAAGAGGAGAGATAGCGTTTGGAGCTCATGGGCAGGGTGGTCAAAGCGCTGCCCATGCGGCTAAAGTAGGCGTCAATGGAATTGCGCCTCTGCTGAACGATACAGTCAAAGTGGAACTGAGGAAAGAAAATGGCACGTGAATTCACGGTGGGGCAAAAAGTGGTGCATCCTTGGTACGGAGCGGGCACTGTTGTAGATGTGCGCATAGGCAGCAAGGGTGAGGAGCACGAGCGGTACTACGTGATTAACATCCCGAGCACCGAGCTGACCGTGCATGTGCCGGTGGAGGCTGCGCAGGAAGCAGGGCTGCGCCAGCCGGCCAGCGTGAACACCATGAACCACGCTCTCGACGTCCTGGGCACGCAACCAGCCGAGTTGCCCAAGGACTATCGCGAGCGACACGCCTTGATTGTCGAAGCCATGCAGAGCGGTGAGGTGACCTCACTGGCTCAGATCATCCGCGATCTATCCGCACTGCAAGCGAAGAAACCCCTCTCGGTCTTGGAATCGAGTCTGCTCACCAAGGCCAAACGGCAACTGGCTGGCGAACTGGCGCTGGTAGCCGATCAGGAGATACCCGAAGCGATGCGACGCATAGAGGATGCGCTGCGCCCCAAGAGCTAAGCCAGCAGACCTGACAAGTGTAGGGTTTGAGTCCTCATCCCGGTCCCCCTCCTACGGAGTGGGAGGAAAGATTTTCCCTCCGCGTGCTCTGCAGTAAGGAGACGTTACTTCTGGCGCGCGGTGAGGGAGGTGGCGAGGTCGCGCAGGGCGGTGGCGGCTGGCTCCTGTGCGCCAGCGGCATCGAGTGCCACGAGGGCACTTGCCTCGTAGGTGGCAGCCTGTTGCTGTACATAATCACGAGCGCCGGCACGGTCGAGCAGGGACACGGCGTGAGCGATGTCTGCCTCGCTCAGGCGACTTTTGCGGTACAGGATAGCCAGCTTTGCTCCTACCTCTGGGGAGCGCAAAGCAAAGAGAATGGGCAGGGTGATCTTGCGGTTGCGGATGTCATCCGCCGCGGACTTGCCTGTGGTGGTAGGGTCGCCCCAGATGCCCAGGATATCGTCCACCATCTGAAATGCCATGCCCACATGCCAGCCAAAAAGGCGGTAGTGTTCCACTCGTTCGCCCGCTTCGGCGATCAAGGCGCCCAGTTGGGTGCTGGCTGCGATGAGGGCAGCGGTCTTGCCCGCGATCATGCGCAGATAGGACTCTTCCGTCACGTTCAGGTGCCCTGCGTAAGCCATGTCCAGGTATTGCCCGTGACATAACTCCAGACAAGTCTGATGCAGGATTTCCATAGCGGCCAGTGCGATGTGGGGCGCCGTTCCCATATTGCTCAGGCGATCCAGAGCGCGATGCGCCAAGGCGAACAACGCATCGCCAGCGTTGATGCCGTGAGCCAGTCCCCATACCGACCACACGGTAGGACGTCCACGACGGGTGGTGCTGTTGTCCTCGATGTCGTCATGGATGAGGGAAAAATTGTGGATGAGTTCCACGGCCGCTGCGGCGGGCAAGGCGCGGTGCCAATCTGTGCCGGCAGATTCGCAGGCAAGCAAGCAGAGCAAGGGGCGGATGCGTTTTCCGCCGTATCCTGCAACGGGAGCAAGATTCTCGTCGAGCCAGCCCAGGTGGTAGGACATCATCTGGTAGAAATGAGCCAGGTTCTCGCTCGGCGCAGCCACTACTTGGCGCAATTCTTCTTCTATGGCAGTCAGATAGGGTTGAAAGGCGATGCCCATCATTCATCCACCGGGTAGTGATCGAGGGAGGTTCTCTGCATGAGAGGCGCCGTCTTCAATGCAGGGATGTCGCGCAGCCCGGCAGCGAACATAGCCACGCGCAGGCTGGTGATGAGCACCTGCAATTCGTCCTGGACGGTTTGGGCGGAGATGCAGGCTGGTTCGAGCAAGCGACGCGCCATGCCCACCAGGTCGGCGCCCAGAGCCAGAGCGACGGCGATGTCGAGCCCATTCCAGATGCCGCCGCTGGCGATGAGCGGCAAGTTGGGCAGCGCGCAACGCACCTGTCGGATTGCTTCAGCGGTGGGGATGCCCCAGCGGGCAAAAGCAGCAGCAACGCGGAATTGCAGGTCGGTCTGGGCACGGTGTTGCTCCACCTGGCTCCAAGCAGTGCCCCCGGCGCCAGCTACGTCAATGGCTGCCACGCCAGCCGCGGCAAGTTGCCGCGCCACCGCCTCGGATATGCCATGGCCCACCTCTTTGACCACCACCGGCACGCCCAGGTCGCGGCAAATGAGGGCGATCTTGTCCAACAAACGCGCAAAGTTGGTATTGCCCTCTGGCTGAAGCGCCTCTTGCAGCGGGTTGAGGTGCAGCATCAGCGCATCGGCTTGGATCATGTCCACCGCACGACGACATTCGTCCAGCCCATAGCCATAGTTCAACTGCACCGCGCCCAGATTGGCGAAGAGCAGGATGTGGGGCGCCACCTTGCGTACCTGGTAGGTGGAAGCAAGGCGCGGCTTTTCGATGGCGGCGCGCTGCGAGCCAACGCTCATGGCAATGCCCAAGGCCTCTGCTGCTTCCGCCAGATTGCAGTTGATCTGACGTGCGATGGACGTGCCGCCGGTCATGGCGGAGATGAGCAGAGGGGCTTGCAGCGTTTTGCCCAGGAATTGCGTGCGCAGGTCAATCTCGTCGAGGTTGAGTTCGGGCAAGGCGCAGTGGACTAGTTGGTAGCGTTCCAAGCCGGTGGTAATGTCATAGACGCGAACGTCTTCTTCCAGACAGATGCGCAAGTGGTCGCGCTTGCGCTTGGCATGCGAATTGCTCATGTGTGGCTCCGTAACACTTTGCTCAAAATGGTGTTATTGTTATACAATAAGATAGCAGGGATGGCAAATTGGGTGTGCGCTTGTGCCAGCAGATCGTTACCAGGTCATACTCTGCTCGGCGTGGGCAACAGTCCACGCCAGGGATGGCAGCGTACTGTTGTCCGCATGGAGCGGGGCAGGGGAATGAGCAGCAGGCTGGGCTTCCACGCCCAGCCTGCATAGCCGGGGAATGAATTCCCCGGCTGAATGTGGTCAAGCCCCTTCAGGGGCTTGTTTTAGCAGGGATTTCAATCACTGGCATCTGTTCCGCACGGGCAACACCCCACGTTCATCCCTCTCCTACTCCATAGGAGATGGGTAGTAATAGGGCGATGCAGCAGTTGACTAGGTGGGGCAAAGTGGATATACTCTGGTGCATGGTGGGCGTGGCGCAGCGAGCGCACACCTGGCAAATGCACCATGTAACCACATAGCGAACTTATACTTCTCAGAAAGGAGCGCAAGAGATGACGGTTTTCGAACGTGTCAAGAAGATCATTGTCGAGCAGTTGGGAGTGGACGAGTCCAAGGTGGTGCCAGAAGCTCGCTTCCGCGAGGATTTGGGCGCGGATTCGCTGGACCTGGTCGAACTCATCATGGCTTTTGAGGAGGAATTCGGCGGCACGATTTCCGACGAGGAAGCACAGCAGATCAAGACCGTGGGTGAGGCGGTCGCCTATCTGGAAGCGCACGGCCTGAAGTAGTGGGAATCCTCCCATGGGCGTAAGCGATGATCCTGTGGGAGGATTTGCTTATTTGGAAATTGCAAGACCTGGGTGGACATCGAGCAGAAGAGGAAACCCAGCAAAAAGGTCACGTTGCGCGCCCTGCGTGTGTTGAAGAAGATTAGTGGTTGACGTTAGAAGCGAGATGTAACGCATGGCATATTGTAGGGGCGAAAGACCTTGCCAATCTGTTGGTTGAGGATGGCACAAGGGTAGGAGGCAACCCATTACGCCCCTGCGGTGTGCACCACGATGGAGGTGGGTCGGTTTGATTTCCGTTGATGTGCGGCGCTGTGCCTATTGCGGCTCCTGCGTCAGCGTGTGCCCGGTCAATGCGCTGGACCTGCAGGAGACGCGGCTGGTTGTCACGGAGGACTGCATCGAGTGCAACCTCTGCCTATCGGCTTGCCCCATGGGCGCGCTGCTGCCAGCAGGTGAGCAACCTCAGCCATATTCGGAGCTCAAAGATCGCTACGATGTGGTGGTCATAGGAGCGGGACCAGCGGGTGCGGTGGCGGCGTGGGAAGCGGCGAAGCAGGGGCTGGCGGTGCTGCTCCTGGAGAAGCGGCAGGAAATCGGCTCGCCGGTGCGCTGTGCGGAGGGCATTGCCCATCAGGCGCTGAGCGAATTCATTGCCCCAGATGAACGATGGATCAGCGCGCGGATATGCAAAGCGCACATTGTGTTGGTCGAGGATGGGCAGGAGTGTGTCTGGGAGTCGGAAGCGTTGCCCGAAGGAAGCGCATCTGCCGGCGTGGGCTACGTGCTGGAGCGGCGCGTGTTCGACCGCGTGTTGGCGGAGAGAGCGGCGCAGGCAGGGGCACGGGTGCTGGTCAAGACGGCGGCGACGGGACTATTGCGCGAGGGAGAAGCGGTCGTTGGCGTGCGCGCACAAGGGCCATGGGGACAGCGCGACATCGCTGCACGTGTGGTGATTGGCGCCGATGGCGTCGAGTCCCGCGTTGGAGTGTGGGCTGGGTTGGACACGACTCTGCTGCGCCAAGACCTGATGACCTGCGCGCAGTTCCTGCTGGCAGGCATCGAAGTTGATCCGCAGTGCACGTATTATTATTTAGATCGCCAGAACGCACCAGGCGGCTATGTCTGGATTTTCCCCAAGGGCGAGGGGCGTGCCAACGTGGGGCTGGGTATCCAGGCTGACCTGGCCACGGTGTCGCCGGTGGAAGCGCTGACGCGCTTTGTCGAGCGCCACCCTTTCTTGGCAAAGGGCAGCATCGTGACCCTGGTCGTCGGCGGGGTGCCGGTTGGCTTGCCCCCATCGCCCATGGTGGCGGATGGGCTGATGCTGGTGGGCGATGCGGCACGGCAGGTGGATCCGCTGACCGGCGGTGGGATTGCCAATGGCATGGCGGCGGGACGCCTGGCAGCAAAGGTGGCGGCTGAGGCGATCGCGGCAGGCGATGTATCGCGGCAGAGGCTCAGCCGTTACGAGCAGGAGTGGGCAGCGGGCATCGGGCGAGAGATAGCGCGCAATTACCGTTTGCGGGCGCGTTTCCCGCCCGAGCAGCGCGTTGGCGAGCGTTTTCTGCACCTTTTTGCCCTGAGCATCGGTGCGGGCAAGTAAATGACGAAAGGAGCGAGAAATGGCAAAAGTTGCTGTCATCACGGATACCTGTGCTAGCCTTCCCGATGATTTCTACGAAAAGTACGAGATCGCACGGGTGCCCTATTACGTGCACATCGGGACGAAAGCCTTCCGCGACCTCATTGACATAACAAGGGACGAGTTCCTGGATTACATGCGCAAGGCGACCGAGTTGCCGAAATCAGCCAATCCAGGGCCTGCGGATTACATCGAGAAGATCAAGGCAGCTGCCCAGCGTGCCAATGATATGCTCATCGTGTGCATGACCTCCATTGGCAGCGGGGCATATCAAGCGGCGCTGGTGGCGAAGGAGATGGCGCTGAAGGAGTTGTCGAACGTGCGCATCGAGGTGGTGGATACGCGCAACGTGTCCATGGCGCATGGCTGGATGGCGCTGGAGGCGGCGCGGGCAGCGTTGGCCGGTGCGACGCTTGACGACATCCTGGCGCTCATTCAGCGCATGATTCCCGTGACACGGATGCTGCAGACGGCGGATACGCTGCGCTATCTGTACCTGGGCGGGCGCATTGGCAAAGCGAAGCACTTGGTGGGCTCGCTTCTCAATATCAAGCCATTGATCAGCATGGAGGATGGGGTGATCGTGGCGCTAGGGCAGGAACGCAGCCGTGCGGCGGCGTATCGGCGCATGGTGGAGTTGATTGCCGAGAAGGTGGGACAGGGGGGCAAGATCAAGGCGGCGATCGTGCACGCGGCGGATGAGGAGGCAGCGCAGGTGCTGCACGAATTGGTGGAGAAGAGTTTCGAGTGCGTGGAGATGCTGACCACCAGCCTCTCCTCGGCGCTGGCGGTGCATACCGGCCCGGGCACGGTGGGCGTGTGCTATTTCCCGGCGCATGTGCTGGATAAGTGAGGAGTAGGGGCGGCTTTTCTAGCCGCCTTCTCCGTGCTAGGAGACGGCGGACTATTGTCCGCCTTGGAGCGTGGCTGGGGAATGGATTCCCCAGCTGAATGTGAGAAGCCCTTGAAAGGGGCAGCAGGTTCGTAGTGCGCACTTCAGTGCAGGTTCGTAGTGCGCACTTTAGTGCGCCTGGAGCAGGTTCGTAGTGCGCACTTCAGTGCGCCTGGAGCATGGCCGGGGCGTGAATTCCCCAGCTGAATGTGAAAATCCCCTGAAAGGGGCTTTTCCCTTTTAGGCAGGGATTTCAATCCCTGGCGCGTATGAGCGCTGAAGCGCTCACTACAAACCCGCATCAGGGATGGCGGCGGACTGTTGTCAGCAGGTTCGTAGTGCGCACTTCAGTGCAGCAGGTTCGTAGTGCGCACTTCAGTGCGCCTGGAGCGTGGCTGGGGAATGAATTCCCCAGCTGAATGTGAGAAGCCCTTTTTAGGGACTTTTCCCTTTTAGGCAGGGATTTCAATCCCTGGCGCGTATGAGCGCTGAAGCGCTCACTACAAACCCGCATCAGGGATGGCGGCGGACTGTTGTCAGCAGGTTCGTAGTGCGCACTTCAGTGCGCCTGGAGCATGGCCGGGGCGTGAATTCCCCAGCTGAATGTGAGAAGCCCTTGAAAGGGGCAGCAGGTTCGTAGTGCGCACTTCAGTGCGCCTGGAGCATGGCCGGGGCGTGGATTCCCCAGCTGAATGTGAGAAGCCCTTTTTAGGGGCTTTTAGCCTCTGCTCCGCGTGGGCAATAGCCCACGCCCATCCCTCTCCTACAGCGTAGGATGGAGGGCCAGGGGTGAGGCAGCCCCATCCCAATCCCGCTATTTGACTTGAAACTATGTTGATACTATAATGCAACTATGCGGCTCCGCTCATGCCCTGCTTGTGCCGTAGCAACGCAATTTGCCGTGATGAAAATCGTTGTTGTACGTCTATTGTAACGAGGCGCTGTGTTCTCGGCAGTAAGACTTTGGCAATAGAAAGGCAATTGTGAGGAGAAGTATCTTCATCATCGCAGTTGTGCTATCTCTGCTCCTTTCTGGCGGGCGTTTTCATGCCATGGGACGCATGCCAACACCTGTCGCGAATCCCTCGGTATTGGCTGCCGCGCCCGTTGCCGCGGAGCACTGGCCTGCCCTTGCCGCAGAGCGCTCCACAACCCACTCCAACCTGCGTTCCTCAACCAACCTTGCACTGGTTGACCCCTCCCCAGGAGCAACGAGCAATGCCCAGCCTCACATCGCGCTGGATTCCTCGTTTGGGCAACTCCCACTCTATTTCATCGAGAACCGCGGCCAGGTGGATGAGCGCGTCGCCTTCTACATCCAAGGACGGGATAAGGTGCTCTATTTCACTGCGCAGGGCGTTGCCTTCGTGCTCGATGGCTCGCTGGCTTCCGCACCAACGGAGGGGGCTTGGCCATCCGCTGAGCAAGGGATCAGCGCACATCGCCCTGCCGAAGGGGAAAGCACACGCTACCAGATGGCGCTCAAGTTGGAGTTCGTGGACGCCAACCCCAACCCGCAACTCATCGGGCAGGACTTGACCCCAGCCGTCATCAGTTACTTCAAGGGAGCGCCAGAGCAGTGGAAAACCGGCTTGCGCACCTACGCCAGCATCGTTTATCGTGACCTCTGGCCGGGCATAGACCTGGTGTACTCGGGCACCGTGAACCGCCTGAAGTACACCTTCATCGTGCACCCCGGCGCAGACCCGACGCAGATTCGGCTTGCCTACCACGGTGCGACCGCGCTCGCCATTACCCCGCAAGGGCAGTTGGAAGTCTCGACGCCGCTGGGCGCCTTCCACGACGACTGTCCCACTGCCTACCAGGAGATGGATGGCCAGCGCGTGGCGGTGGACGTAGCGTACGCATTGGACGGAACACGAAATACGAAAAACGAAATACGAAAAACGGGAAACGCAACATGGAATACGCCCCTCATCTATACCTTCCATGTGGGACCCTACGACGCCAGCAAACCCTTGGTCGTTGACCCCTCCATCCTCCTCTACAGCGGCTACATCGGCGGCTCCCTGGACGAGGAAGGACGCGGCATCGTCGTGGACAGCGATTGGCACGCCTACATCGTGGGGCATACCGCATCCAGCGAAACCACCTTCCCCGAGACCGTCGGGCCGTATCTGACCCACACCGCTGGATGGGATGTCTTCGTGGCCAAGGTCAATGCCCAGGGGACGGCGCTCCTCTACTGCGGCTACATCGGTGGCAGCGGCACGGACTGGGGCTATGCCATCGACCTAGATGCCAACCGCAATGCCTATGTGGTGGGCTACACCGATTCGAGCGATTTCCCGGTCACAGTTGGTCCCGATACGACCTACAATGACTGGGGCGATGCCTTCATTGCCAAGGTCAATGCCGCAGGGACGGCGCTGGTTTACTGCGGCTACATCGGTGGCTACAGTTATGACGAGGCCTGGGGCGTGGCCGTGGATGGCAGCGGGAACGCCTATGTCGTCGGCGCCACCTATTCCGACGAGAGCACCTTCCCTGATGGGGATGGATTTGGCTCGCTGAGCGGCTTCGATACCACGCACAACGGCAGTGCCGATGCATTCATCGTCAAGGTCAACCCGGCGGGGAATGGCTTGGTCTATGCCACCTACCTGGGCGGAGATGGCTACGAGACCGGCTTGGATATCGTCGTGGACGGCAGCGGCAATGCCTACCTGTGCGGCCATACCTCCTCCAATGAGAGTACTTTTCCCGAGGTCGTCGGGCCAGACCTGACTTACAACGGTGGCACGCAGTGGGGCGATGCCTTTGTAGCCAAAATCAACCCGGCAGGCACCGCGCTCATCTACTGTGGCTACATCGGCGGAAGCCAAGACGACTCCGCCGAAGGCATCGCGATTGACAGCGCTGGCAGCGCCTACGTCGCTGGCTGGGTCAAGTCCAGCCAGACCCAGGGTTTCCCGGTAAGTGTTGGGCCGGATACCACTTACAATGGTGGTGCCAGCGATGCTTTCGTGGCCAAAGTGCAGGCTAATGGCACAGGACTGGTCTATTGCGGTTACATCGGAGGCGACGCGGCCGAAGAAGCGCGCGACATCGCGTTGGACTCTATGCGTTACGCCTACGTCGCCGGCTTCACCTACTCCACCCAGGCTACTTTCCCGGTCGTGGTCGGCCCCGATCTCACCCACAATGGTTTGATGGATGGCTTTGTGGCCAAAGTGAACCCACAGGGCACCGCTCCGCTCGTTTTCTGTGGCTATTTCGGTGGAAGCGGCTACGATGAAGCCTGGGACATTGTCCCGGATGGCTACGAAAACACCTACGTCACCGGCAGGACGACCTCGAGCGACTTTCCTGTAACGCAGGGGCCAGACCTGGACTACAACGGTGGAGAAGACGCCTTTGTGGCCAAAGTCGGCGCTTATCTGGACTGCTCCATCACCCTCAGCACGCCTCCGCAAGGCGTGTGCGCCTACTCCACCGGGCATACTGCTTCCGTGCCTTATTCTGGCCCGGGGGCAACCTATGGCTGGTACATTATGGGCAGTGGCGTCATTACTTCCTCGCTGCCCTACAGCACGACCATCGTGTGGGACGCTCTCGGCGCAGGAACGGCTACGGTGGGCATCGTCATCACTGATGTCCAAGGCTATACCTGTACGAACCAGGTGGATGTGCCCGTGTACGCTAGCCCACCGTGCACCATTACCGTCAGTGCATCTGAGGTCTGCGCTGGTTCCACGGGGCACAGTGCTTGGGTGCCAGCGGCGGGCTCGGGGGCTAGTTACACCTGGGACATCCAAGGCGGCACGATCATCTCGGGGCAGAACACCAGCGCCATCGCGTGGAATGCGGGCAGTGCGGGCACCATCACCATCACCATCCACCTGACGGATGCCTGGGGCTGCGCCTGCACAAGCGCGACAACCGTCACCGCGCGGGCTGGACCAACGGCTAACTTCCAGGCTGCACCGCAGTCCTGTTGCGTTCCCTTGACCGTGTACTTCACGGATACTTCCACCGCGGGCAGTTACCCTATCAGCAGTTGGTACTGGCAATTCGGCGATGGCGCCATCTCATCGTCTCAGCATCCCACTCATACGTTCACCACAGCGGGTTCCTACACTGTGACCTTGACCGTGACGGATACTTTTGGTTGCACCCATAGCAAGAGCGTGTCCAACTTGATCACAGCGAATGCCCCACCGGTGGCAAGTTTCAACGCCGTGCCTACCAGTGGCGATGCGCCACTGACCGTGTACTTCACGGATACTTCCACTGCCGGGAGCAATCCCATCGTGAGTTGGCACTGGCAGTTTGGCGACAACCAAATCTCCGTCACGCAAAATCCTACGCACACGTACCAGATAGAAGGCGTCTATACGGTCACATTGACCATCACGGACAGCCACGGCTGCCACGATGACGCAAGCACTGTGATCACAGTGAACCCAGCGCCGACGCCTACGCCGACCAATACGCCGACCAGCACGCCAACCGATACACCGACGCCTACGCCGACCAGCACGCCGACGAGCACGCCGACCGATACACCGACGCCTACGCCGACCAACACGCCGACCAGCACGCCAACGGATACGCCGACGCCTACGCCGACCAACACGCCGACGAGCACGCCAACGGATACGCCGACGCCTACGCCGACCAACACGCCGACCAGCACGCCAACGGACACGCCGACGCCTACGCCGACCAACACGCCGACCAGCACGCCAACGGATACGCCGACGCCTACGCCGACCAACACGCCGACCAGCACGCCAACGGATACGCCGACGCCTACGCCGACCAATACGCCGACCAGCACGCCAACGGATACGCCGATCCATACGCCCACTCATACGCCAACCTACACTTTAACGCCTACACCAACGCGAACGTTGACGCCCACGCGCACGGAGACATCCACCGTGACGCCGACGCGCACGCGTACGCCAACTGCCACTCCTACCGACACGCGCACGCTCACTGCCACGAGCAGCCCCACGCCCACGCGCACGGAGACATCCACCGTGACGCCGACGCGCACGCGTACGCCAACTGCCACTCCTACCGACACGCGCACGCCCACTGCCACGAGCAGCCCCACGCCCACGCGCACGGAGACATCCACCGTGACGCCGACGCGCACGCGTACTCCAACCGCCACGCCTACGGATACACGCACGCCCACGCCTACCGCGACCGAAACGCTCGGTCCGACACCGACCGATACACCAACTGGGGATATCCTCCTCACCGGTCTGGTTTACGATGCGGCGTTTGGCCCTTGGCATCCCATTCCAGAGGCAGTGGTGTCGGTGGAAATGTGCGTTCCGAGTTTCTTGCAGACCACGACTAATGCGGATGGACGTTACGCCCTGCTGTTACCGGTTTACTACCTGAATCTGTGCGACCATGACCAGGCCAGGCTGTACGGCTGGGCGCCAGGTTATCAGATCCGGGTGGACATCGTCCCGGTGTCCGATTTACGTACCAACCCGGTGCACGATTTTGCCATGTACCCCTTTGGCTGGCCTACGGTCACGCCGCTGCCGATTGCACGTCCGCTTTGGCTGCCCCTGGTCATGCGCAACTACACGGGGGGCTTGCCCACGCCCATGCCCACGGCGACCGCGACGCCCACTCGGACGCGCACGCCAACCGCCACGGTCATAGCGACTGTCACAGCCACGCCGCCGACAACGCCCATGCCAACGCCCACCAAAACCGCCACAGGTACCGCTACTCCTGGGGCCACGCCGCGCGAGGCGCAGTTGATCGTCAACCCAAGTTTCGAAACAGACGAGGCCTGGGAACGTCCCGATTGGCAAATTCCCGACACCGCTCATCCTGCCAACTACTCCACGCGGTATGCACATAGCGGTCTGCGCTCCATGCGCCTGGGCATCGAATCTGGCCCTCCTTATTTCAGTTTCTCTTCCGTGCAGCAAGCCGTGGAGATTCCCATTGGAGCGACGCAGGCCAACTTGTCCTTCTACTACCTCCCCTTCATGGCACGTGATGCGTACGACTCGCTTTATTTCTGCGTGCTGCGCGCCCACGACGACAGCATCCTGCAGTGTGATCTCTGGACGGATTTCAATCCCGTCTGGACCCGGCGTACTTATGACCTGCGCATCTATGCTGGCACGCGTATCAAAGTGCACTTTGGGGTCAGAAACGATGATTGGGATGGGATTTCGGCAGCGTATCTGGATGATGTAGAATTGTGGGTGCGCTGGTAGAAGAGGGATGTCATGCAAGCGATGATGCTGTTTTCCACTAAGCGCGTCGAAGATGAACCGCTGGTGCTGACCGAGATAGAGGATCCCAGCCCTGGGCCGGGGCAAATACGCTTGCAAGTGCACACCTGCGGCGTCTGTCACACCGACCTGCACACGATAGAGGGAGAACTGAAGCCCGCCAAGTTGCCCATCATCCCAGGGCACCAGATTGTGGGCGTGGTGGATGCGGTGGGGCCGGGAGTTGCTCGTTACCGCTTGGGCGACCGCGTGGGAGTGGGCTGGCTGGGCTGGAGTTGTGGGGAGTGCGCCTTCTGCCGCCGGGGCGAGGAGAACCTGTGCCCCCATGCGCGCTTCACCGGGTTGCACGTGGATGGGGGCTATGCCGGCTATGCCCTTGTTGAGGAGGGCTTTGCCTATCCCATTCCAGAACGATTCACGGATTGGGAGGCGGCGCCGTTGCTATGCGCGGGCATCATCGGCTACCGCTCCCTGCGCCTAAGCGGGATTCAGCCAGGGCAACGGTTGGGACTGTACGGCTTTGGCTCCAGCGCCCACATCGCCATCCAGGTGGCGCGCCACTGGGGCTGCGAGATCTATGTCTTCAGCCGCGGTGCGGAGCATCGGCGGCTGGCGGAGGAACTGGGCGCTGCCTGGACCGGGCAGGCGCAGGATACCCCTCCGGCACCCCTGGATGCAGGCATCACCTTCGCGCCAGCGGGGTGGATCGTGCCTCTGGCGCTGAGTTATCTGCGTCCCGGCGGCACGCTGGCCATCAACGCCATCTACATGAGCCCCATCCCCGAACTGCGCTACGAATGGATCTACGGCGAGCGTGTGCTGCGCAGCGTGGCCAACTTCACGCGCCGAGATGCTGAGGAATTCCTGCACCTGGCAGCCGAGATCCCCGTGCACACCGAGGTGGAGGTCTATCCGCTGTCGGAAGCCAACGTGGCTCTGCAGCGCCTGAAGCGGGGAGAAATACGCGGCAGTGCCGTGCTGGAAGTCGTCGCCGAGAAGCATTAGGCTTTACCACAAGGGCTACTAGTTTGTGGTGAGCGCTTCAGCGCTCATACGCGCCAGGGATTGAAATCCCTGCTTAAAAGGGAAAAGCCCCTAAAAAGGGCTTTTCACATTCGGCTGGGGAATTCACGCCCCGGCCACGCTCCAAGGCGCACTGAAGTGCGCACTACGAACCTGCTGACAACAGTCCGCCGTCTTTTGGCGGGTTTGTAGTGAGCGCTTCAGCGCTCATACGCGCCAGGGATTGAAATCCCTGCTTAAAAGGGAAAAGCCCCTAAAAGGGCTTTTCACATTCAGCTGGGGAATTCACGCCCCGTCCCTGCTCCAGGCGCACTGAAGTGCGCACTGCTCCAGGCGGACAACAGTCCGCCGTCTTTTGGCGGGTTCGTAGTGAGCGCTTCAGCGCTCATACGCGCCAGGGATTGAAATCCTTGCCTAAAAGGGAAAAGCCCCTAAAAAGGGCTTTTCACATTCAGCTGGGGAGTTCACGCCCCGGCCACACTCCAGGCGCACTGAAGTG
>JACIWW010000039.1 GCA_014360905.1 Chloroflexota bacterium | reverse complement strand
ACCGAAAACGTGTTGGACACGCTGCACATACCGATACCTACTTAGAAAGGAGCGAGGCAGCCTGGTGTCTTTATCATTTGATAGAACCATCACGTGTCAGTGACATTATCATTTGATTTTGCGCGGGTTTGCGTTATTTGCAGGAACTTGCCATGATCAACTGTAAATGGTGGGTATATCATTCTACCGGAGGCAAGTAATCATTCTTCCTTATGTAATAGCAATCTGTGACCCTTGTAGCGTCTTGTAGACATCAATGCGCACGGGGAAGGCATCTTTCAATTCTTCGATATGCGTGATGACAATGATCCGAGCGAAATCATCCTTAATCGCATTGATTGCTTCTACCAGACGCTGCCGTCCCTCCACATCCTGTGTTCCAAAGCCCTCATCAATGATCAAGGTCTGCAACTGCGCTCCTGCTCGTCGCGCCAGCAGTTTGCTCAGGGCAATACGGAGCGCAAAGTTGATGCGAAAAGCCTCCCCACCAGAATACAGCTCATAGTTACGCGGACCGTTCTCGTCGGAGATCTGGATATCCAAAGTCTCGATGGTAGTGCCACTCTTGGTATCTCGCTGTGTCGTTAGTTGCAAACTCATGCGACCATCGGTCATGCGACGCAACAAGGAGTTGGCCTCATCTTCTATCTCTGGAATAGCCGTCTCAATAATCAAGGCTTGTAGCCCCTTTTTCCCAAAAGCTAGCTGTAATTCTTCATACACGCTGCGCTCATCTGCCACTTCTTTTAGTTGTTGCAACCTTGCCTGTCTCTCCCTGGCGAGGTAACGACAATAGTCCAGTTTTTGTTGCGCTGCGCCTACCAATTGGCGTGCATCCCCCTCCTTGCTGCGCAACTCATCTGCCTCACGCTGCATTGCATCCAAGCGCTGCGCCAATTCTTCAAGCCCAGCCATAGCGCTCAATAGCTCTGCCTGGCGCTGCCGATCTGCTTCTAAGGAGGCTGCCCACTGCTCGCGTGCTTTGGCTAGCCGTTGGTGATTCCCGTGCAACTGGATGATGCTCTGTTGTGCCCTCTCTAGTTCTACTTTGTCTTTTTCGAAAGCACCCAGTGATTCCACAAGCTGACGTGCTTTCTCGTGGGCTGTTTTGTCGTAACCCAACTCAGCAATGCGTTTCTGGAATGCAAGCAGTTGTGCTTGCTCTTCCCGCGCAAAATCTCCTCGTGCCAATTGCTGCTCCAGCGCAAGCAGCTCTTGCTGCTGCGTTTGCACATTTGTCGCTGCCTCTTGTGCTTCCTGCATAGATTTGCGCAATGTTGCTTCGCGGCCCTGTAACGCAGGTAAACGGCGCAATTCACGTTCAATGCGTTCTAACTCATCCTCGGTAGATTTGGTTCGTGCATTGAGCTCAACCAGTCTCGCTTTGTTTGTGCGATAAAGGCTCCCTTGCTGCGTACCCTGTTCCTTGAACTCGTCAAGCAAGCGCAGGCGGTCCTCTTCAGCCAAATTCTGGCCACAAAGAGGGCATGTGGCAGTGGGTTCTTGCAATAACCTGACTTTCTCTTTGAGAGCTGCCATCTCGATCTTCAGTTGAGCATTGGCTGCGTTGAGAGCAGCAATTTCAGCGGACAGTTCGCGGAGGAGCCTTTTCCCAGCTTCAGCCTGCGCCTGAAGGGCGGCCAATTTTTCCAACTCTTGGCAGACCTGGGCGTGTTCTTGGGTTAGCGCGGCGTATTGCTGGGCCAGTTTCTGTAGATCGGCGACTCGTTGTTCGATACCATGCTTTTTGAATTCCAGTTCCCTCTTTGCTTCCGCAATGTGTTTTTCGAGACGATTTTTCTCCTCGTTTAGGGAGAAGAGCTGAGATAGCTTCACATTGTATTCCGCCTCTTTTTCACGTGCCTCTAGCAATTGTGCGTAGCCTCTCTCGATTTCAGCCTGGCGTGCGATAATGGCTTCATCAGCAGCAATGCGTTGGTCTAGGACTTGGATCTGTTCCTCGATATCGCGTAATTGGGACTCGGCCGCAGCAATGCGGTCGTTGACCTCGTTTAGCTGGCTTTTCTGTGCTTCGCGTGTCTTTATCTGGTCGCGCAATTCCTGAAGGGTGGCTTCTGCGGCTCTAGCCTGGCTGCTCAGTTGGGCCAATTCTTCCTGAGCCTGTGCAAGTTCCCGTTCGTATTCGGGACGATGCTCCAGTTCGCGCTGAAGCTCTTGGATACGCGCGCCAATTTCACGCTCGGCTTGTTCTTTTTCCTTGGCCAGGTTCTTCGCCTGTTGCTCATATTCGTCGTAGATGGACAAGCCCAAGATGTCTGCCAGAACGCGCTTGCGTTCCGCAGGTTGCTTGAGCGTGAACTCATCAGCGCGCCCTTGCAGCAAGAGAGCAGAGTTAATAAAGGTGTCATAATCCATGCGCAAGATTTCGTTGATCCTGGCCTGGGTTTCACGTTGGGTGCTGGCGGTGAGGGGGCGAAACTGTCCATCGTCCCTGACCTGTAGTTCGAGCACGCTTCTGCGCCTCAGCTCTCGTTTGCGAATAACACGGTAGAGCACATTCCCCAACTGGAACTCAAACTCTACCTCCATTTCCTTCTGTCCAAGCGTGATCAGTTCGTCGTCTGAACGGGCTCGGGCACGACCCCACAGCGCCCAGGTCATGGCATCCAAAATGGCTGATTTGCCATGGCCATTGTCTCCAGCTAGGCACGCCAGATGGATGCCGGTAAAATCCAAGGGTGTCGGGTGGCGATAACACATGAAATTCTGTAACCGCAATCGTACGGGAATCATCCTGCTCACCACGCTTTCTAGAAGTCTCCCTACTCGCCCTACTTATCAACCTGGGGTTTGCGCTCACAATGCTCTGCCGAATGATACCATAGGTGCATCATCTGTGCCAAGACAAGCGATCATGGGCTATTTTGCATGAAGTATATAGGTGCTTTATACTTTTCATAGCAGATGAGCGCGATGGAAAAGTTCGAGCAATTCCTCCAAAAACTGGATAAGAACCTGTACGAAGCCGATAGGGAGCTCCTGCGTTGCTCCTATCAGGTAGCCATGCAGGCGCATGAGGGACAGGCTCGCCTGACGGGCGAACCCTATGTATACCACTCCCTGGCCGTTGCTCAGATTCTGGCTGACTTGCACATGGATGCCACAACGCTAGCTGCTGCCTTGTTGCATGACGTCCCTGAAGATACGCCGATCACCTTGCAGGACATACAAGCTCAGTTTGGCAACGATATTGCCAAGCTAGTAGATGGCGTGACCAAATTGAAACGCATCCGGGAGTTGAGCCGCACCCGCCAAGGGGCGCTAGCCGAAGCCCAGGCAGAAAACATCCGGAAAATCTTCTTGGCCATGGTGGATGATATTCGCGTGATCATGATCAAGCTAGCTGACCGCCTGCATAACATGCGCACTTTGGATGCTCTGCCACCCGAAAAGCAGAAGAGGATCGCTCAGGAGACCCTCGACATCTATGCCCCGCTAGCCAACCGCCTGGGCATCTGGGAACTGAAGTGGCAACTAGAGGATTTGGCCTTGCTGCATCTTGACCCGCTAGAGTACCGGAGGATAGCGGGATTGCTGGCGGAGAAGCGTCAGGAGCGAGAGGAGTATGTTCAACGGGTGATCGCGATTATCCGCACTAGGTTGCAGGAAGAGGGCATTGCGGCGGAAGTGACAGGACGCCCCAAGCATATTTACAGCATCTATCGCAAGATGAAAGAGAAGGAACGTGATTTCGAAGAGATTTACGATGTGCGCGGGGTGCGTATTATCGTGGATACCGTCAAAGACTGCTATGCAGTGTTGGGGATCATCCACAGCATGTGGAAGCCAATTCCAGGCCAGTTTGATGACTACATTGCGATGCCCAAGGATAACCTGTATCAATCCCTGCACACCGCCGTCATCGGACCCGAGGGCCGCCCATTTGAAGTGCAGATTCGCACTTGGGATATGCACCGCGTGGCAGAATATGGCATCGCGGCTCACTGGCGCTACAAGGAGCAAGTCAGGCGGGATCTCAGTCTGGAAGCAAAAATCGCCTGGCTACGTCAGGAATCCGATCTGCGTCAGGAAGTGAAAGATGCCAGCCAGTTCGTTGAATCATTGAAAAGCGACGTCTTCCCGGAGCGAGTCTACGTTTTTACTCCGAAAGGAGATATTGTAGATTTACCCAAAGGAGCTACACCGGTTGATTTTGCCTATTACATCCACACCGAAATAGGCCATCGCTGTCGCGGAGCAAGAGTGAATGGCCGCCTGGCGCCTCTGGATTATCAGTTACACACAGGGGACCAGGTAGAGATTTTGACCGCGAAAAAGGGCGGTCCGACCCGCGATTGGTTGAATCCCCAGTTAGGATATCTCAAGACCGCCCGCGCGCGGGAGAAGGTCAGGCAATGGTTCAAGCAACAGGAACGCGCTGAGAACATTGCGCAAGGACGCGAAATATTGGAGAAGGAATTACAGCGCCTGGGTTTGGATCAGCGGCCATTCGAGGAGATTGCTAAAGTCTTTAAGTACGATAATGTAGACAATTTCCTGGCGGCCATTGGCTACGGGGATATCGCTCCCCAGCAAATTGCGGCAAAACTGGCGGATGCTGTCGTGCAACCCCAGCTCTTTCCCGAGCCCATCCTTCCCCCACCATCTGTGGTGGGCATCCAGGTAAAGGGGGTGGGCGACTTGCTCACAAGGCTAGCACGTTGCTGCAACCCAGTCCCGGGGGATCCGATCATTGGCTACATCACTAGAGGTACAGGGATTACGGTTCATCGCCGCGATTGCCCCAATATCAAGAACATCAAGGATACAGAGCGCTTGATTGGAGTAGAGTGGGGCATGATGCGCGAGGCGTATCCAGTAGATATCCGAATCGAGGCCTTTGATCGGGCAGGGCTGTTACGAGACGTAGCCTCGATAGTAGCCGATGAGGGCATCAACATGAGCGCAGCCAATGTGTCCACGCACGCGGACAATACGGCTACCATTCAAGCTACCCTGCTGATCAATAACATTCAGCAGTTACGCAATGTATTGAGCAGGCTGGAAAGCCTGCGTGATGTGTTAGAGGTGCGTCGCGAAAAAGCATAGCACAGTGTGAGGACAATGGCGCGTACCTCAGGTTGCTGCACTGCTTCTAGCCTGCTGTATTGCAATGGTTTCTTGAGCCAATACCTCCAGAGTAGCGGCGTCAAGCGTTGCCAGTAGTTGCTCCTGCGCTTTACGCAGCACATGATAGACGGCACAGCCTTCCACGTTTGGACATCCTTCGCGGATATCTAGGCATCTGTTCAGGGAGATAGGTCCCTGCAAAGCCTCAATGACATTGCGCAGGGTGATCTCCGAGGCAGGTTTGGCCAGGCAAAAGCCACCCTTGGCTCCACGATGCGAGCGGACGAGGCCAGCTTTAGTCAGATCCTGGAAGATCTTGGCCAGATAAGTCTCCGGTACGTCCTCGTCCTTAGCAATTTCATGGAGCAAACTCACTTTCCCGCTCGGCTGCGTAGCCAAATAGATGATACCCCGTATACCATAATCCGTTCCTTTCGTTATCTTCATCTGTGCTTGCCTCCTTATCCGCGAGGACAATTTATCTACATTATAGCACAGGAATACCGCATAATACAAGAGCAAGCGGGCATGATAGAGTTGCTTACTCCACAAAAGCCACAACGACTAACATCACTGCAACTAGACGAAAATTGACGCGTACAACACTCGATTTGACGAAATTCGCAAAATATGCTATAATAATAAGCGAAAATCGTAATGGAGTATGGTTTTGGGCTACGAAATTGACGAACTTGATCGCCGCATTATTGCCTTTTTGCAATTGGATGGCCGTGCATCTAATGTAGAGATTGCACGCGCTCTAGGCGTGGCGGAGGCTACGGTGCGCAAGCGTATTGAACGCTTGCTCAGTGAGGGAGTGATGCGTATTGCAGCCGTTCCTAGTGTAAATAGGCTCGGTCTGGAAGTGGAAACGGTGATCCTGCTCAAGGTGGACCCAACACGAGCTTTGCGCATCGGGGAACAATTGGCAGAGATGAGAGAGGTTCGGGCTGTTCGCTACACAACGGGCGAATACGATTTGATTGTCGAAGCGGCTTTCCCTTCTAATGATGACCTGCTCCACTTTCTCACCAACCGCTTGATAAGCATACCCGGGATTCAATCCACAATAATCTCCCATGTATTGAAAAATATCAAACAGAGCTGTGATTGGATCCTGCCTAGGGAGGGACCTCCCATCATTCTGGTTGTGGACGATGATCCGGATTTCGTCGAATTCACACGCATGGTGCTGGAAAAGGCAGGCTATCGAGTTATTGCTGCGGCTAACGGCGAGCAGGGTCTGCAAGCAATGCGTCAGGAGCAGCCAGATCTGGTTATCCTAGATGTTATGATGAGTGGCATTCTCGATGGCCTTAACGCCAGCATGCGTATGAGGACGGTACAAGGTCTTGAGAAAACACCCATATTGATGGTTTCTTCTATCACCAGCTCTGACTATGCAGCTATGTTCCCTACCGATGAGTACGTCCCTGTGGAGAGCTTTCTTTCTAAACCAGTTAGCCCTGAGCAATTGCTGTCTGAAGTACAGCGATTGTTGTCCTAGCGGCAAAACACAATTTTTGACTAAAACACGGAGGAGGTTACACATGGCCAAAATTCTAGTAGTTGACGATGACCCGGATTTTGTGGAGATTACGAGAACGATCCTGGAATCCAACGGGTACGAAGTGGTGTCTGCGGCCAGCGGTGACCAGGCCCTGCAGGTGATGCAAAAGGAATTGCCAGACCTGGTGCTTCTTGATGTGATGATGGCTACGGTGTTGGATGGCCTCAATCTGAGCCATGTCATGAGCGAAGACCCGGTGCTGAAGCATGTGCCCATCGTCATGGTTTCTTCTATCACGGAAAGCCCACATGCAGGATTATTTCCCACAGACGAGTACATCCCGATCGATGCCTGGATCTCGAAGCCAGTACAACCTAATGATTTGCTGAATAAAGTTGCTCGATTTGTCAAAAAATAGCCAAGGAGCCAGTGCAATGTCCCCTGCTGGTAAGGTGCTGGTTGTAGATGACGATCCGGATTTCGTGGAGTATACCCGCATTGTGTTGGAATCCCAAGGGTATGAAGTGCAAACTGCAGCAACCGCTGAGCAGGCCCTGAAAATGATGCGCCAGCAAAAACCAGATGTCGCCCTATTGGATGTGATGATGTCCTATGTCCTAGATGGTTTGAACCTCACGCGCCAAATGCGTGATGATCCTGAACTCCGCGACATCCCCGTGATTATGATTTCGGCCATTGTCAGTAGGGAAGAAGCAGGAGTCTTCCCGACGGATGAGTACCTGGCAGTGGATACTTTTATGACTAAACCTGTTGATCCAGCTGACTTGCTGCAGCAAGTCGCCAAGCTAATCCAACGCCGCAAGAGCGGCGAGACTACAAAGGAGGGAAAATGCAACTAGAAGCCAAAATCGCTGATCCAGCCAAACGCTCCATGTTATTGACTGCACTTTACATTGCTCAGGAGCAGTATGGCTACCTGACCAAGGAGGCGGTGGAACGCGTGGCCACACGGTTAGGATTGCCCGTAGCAGATGTGTATTCCATGGCTAGTTTCTACAGCCTCTATCGGGTCCAGCCTACAGGTCGCTATGTATTGCAGGTTTGCGAGGGGTTATCCTGCCATCTAGTCGGTGGCGCAGACCGCCTGGTGGATTACCTGCGCAAGAAGCTCGGCATCGAAGTGGGGGAAACGACCCCGGATGGTCTGTTCACGTTACAGACGGTACAATGCCTAGCTTCCTGTGGCACGTCTCCGGCCATACGTGTAAACGACGCACTATATGAAAACATGACCACAGAGAAAGTGGACGAACTATTGGAAACATTAAGGGGGTACCATGTTTGAGCGAGTCTTGACACGCAATTTTGGTTTGCCCCGCTCGGAGAGCATTGACACTTATCTGGCGAGCGGCGGTTATGAGGCTCTGAGGAAGGTGCTTCGCGAGTACACACCGCAGCAAGTCATTGATATCGTTACTGCTTCAGGGCTGCGCGGACGTGGTGGTGCTGGTTTCCCGGCCGGTCGCAAGTGGGCTTTTATCCCCAAGGACCCACAGATAGAAAAGTATGTCTGTGTCAATACGGATGAGGGAGAACCTGGTACATTTAAGGATCGCGAGCTAGTGGAGAAGGACCCGCATCAGGTGATCGAAGGAGTGATTATCGCCAGTTATGCAGTCGGTGCCCATCGCGCGTTCGTCTACATCCGTGGCGAGTTCTTCCTCGGCGTGAAGCGCTGGATAAAAGCCATTGACGATGCTTATGCCAAAGGGTTCCTGGGTAAGAACATTCTAGGCAGCGGATTCTCGTTAGACCTGTCGGTGCACCGTGGTGCCGGCGCATACATTTGTGGCGAAGAAACCGCCTTGATCGAGTCGCTGGAAGGCAAGCGCGGCCAACCACGGAAAAAGCCGCCCTATCCAGCCAGTGTTGGGCTGTGGGGCAAGCCAACGTTGGTACACAATGTGGAAACATTGGCGAATGTCCCCCACATTATCAACCGCGGAGCGGAATGGTATGCCAGCATTGGCACACCTAAGAGCACAGGTCCCAAGATCTTCTGTGTCAGTGGGCATGTCAAGAATCGTGGCATTTTTGAGCTGCCCCTTGGCGTGCCTTTGCGCGAAATTATCTACGAACATGCAGGTGGGATGGCTTTTGATAAAAAGCTAAAGGCAGTCATCCCAGGTGGCGCCTCCACACCCATGCTCACTCCTGATCAATTAGATATTCCAATGGCTTTCGAGACGCTGGAAGGTGCCGGGACAATGCTCGGGACCGGCGCAATCATCGTCATGAATGAAGACACATGCATGGTGGATGTAGCAAGACGCCTGATGCGCTTTTTCGCACATGAATCCTGCGGGCATTGCACGCCTTGTCGGACGGGCACCCAGCGCATGCTAGCGCTGCTAGAGGACTTGGAACACGGGAGAGGCAAGGCCGAAGACATTGCTTGTCTGGAGGAAATTGCATCCAAGATGCGAGGCCTCACTTTTTGCCCGATGGGGGATGCTGCTGCGAACCCTATCTTGAGTAGCCTGAAACTTTTCCGGGACGAGTACGAATATCACGTGAAATATAAGCGCTGCGCTGTGGCAGCATAATGTGAGACTGATTTTTGATGGAGGAGGAGCCTGTGTCCAAGAAGATTCTGGTTGTAGATGATGACCCCGATTTTGTCGAAGCCATGCGTCTGACCTTAGAGCCAAATGGCTATCAGGTCATCAGCGCTGCCAATGGGGATGAGGGACTAGCTAAAGTGAAAACAGAGCAGCCTGATTTGGTGATTTTGGATGTGATCATGTCTTCGGTGTTGGATGGTCTGCAGATGAGCCAGCGTATGCAGGAAAATCCGCAGCATAAGCGGATTCCTATCTTGATGGTGACTTCGATTGCCAATACCGATTATGCTGCGCTATTCCCAACGGACGAGTATATCAGCATCGACGGCTTTCTCTCTAAACCCGTGGCACCCGATGTCCTGCTAAAGCGCATTGGGGAATTGTTGCAGCGCTGAAACGGCCATTTGCTAAAGCAGTGCAATTTGGCTATCATGCATACGTTCCGAATGACCGCTCTCTAGAGAGCGATTAAGAAAGAGTTCATGTGCCCCCGGTTGCTATTCATCATGGGGGCACATGGCAAATGTATATACCTGCACTGGAGGTTGGAAAGATGACAGCCAAAATAAAGGCAGGGGGTATCATCCGTAACGAACGCTTAGCAAAAATTGGCGTAATGTCCGCTCCTGACCGATGTGGCCTAGCTTGTGACGTATTGCGCACGTTGGGCGAGAAAGGGATTAATGTCGAGTTCATTGTCCAATGCGCTGATTTAGCCAACAATAGCCACATTGTTCTCTGCGTCAAAGAAGACGATCTCGAGCAAGCGCTTGCAGTGCTCAAGCCCTTGCAGAGCGTGGTCAGGGCCGAAGAAATCACCCATCAACCCAATGTCGCTATTGTGTCTGTGTTTGGCCCCGATTTTCGTGAGCGTCCAGCCGTGGCTGCCGCCGTCTTTGAAGCGATGGCATCAGCGGGGATCAACATCCAGGCGATTAGCACGTCCATTTCCACTGTCTCTTGCGTGATAGATGGAAACCGGATAGATGATGCCGTAGTGGCCTTGAGGGAACATTTCGATTTACCTTGAGACAGGCACTAGAGCATGCGCTAAAAAGTGTTCCCTGTTGATTTTGTCTGTAAAGTGACAGTGTCCAAACTTACAACTCCTATGGTGGAGAGGAAACTTGACTGAACAACTGTCTGGTTTTTCACATCCTAGTTTGAAAGAGCGCACTGACCAGTTAATTGAATTTCGCTGGCTTTTCATCGTGGGAGCTCTGATCGTCATCTCCATTGGGAACCTTCTCTTTCCTGACTCGCTACCAATGCCTGTTCTACTCGTGATCGCTGCTACCCTGGCTATCGTCAACGGGCTTCTGTTTTTGTATGCAAGGCGCTTGGCTTTATCCAAGGCAGAAGATCAAGAAAGTAAGTATCTGAGATTTGCCCATCTGCAAATAACGCTAGATATTATTGTGCTTACAGTTCTTCTTCATTTCACTGGTGGGATTGAAAATCCATTCTATTTGTTGTACATTGTGTATGTTACCGTAGCAAGCATTCTTTTATCCCGCCTTTATAGTTTCCTGTACGCTGCTCTTTCGACGATGCTCTTCTCAGGATTTGTGATTGCCGAGTATCTTCAATGGCTTCCACACGTGCACTTGGCCGGCTTTGTCTCTCCACAACGCTATCAGCGTGGCCTTTACGTGGTGGTAGTATTGTTTGTGCTGGGTTTTACCCTATTTTTCTGCGCTTATCTCATTTCCTCCATAGCGGAGATACTGCGGCGACGGGAAAAAGAACTGCTAGAAGCCAATTTGTCCTGCGAGATACGTGCAGGAGAACTGGCAAAATTGAACGCCAGGCTAGCTGAACTAGACAAGGCTCGCTCTCAATTTATCCGCTTGGTGACACATGAACTGCGTGCGCCGGTGGCGGCGATCCAAAGCTACTTGCGTTTGATCTTGGATGGATATGTACCACCTGAGAAACAGAGGGAGATCATTGAAAAATCAGAGCGACGCGCTTTGGAGCAACTGGCTCTCATCAGCGATCTCCTAGAGCTGGCCCGCTTGCAAGACAGGCGGGCTGAGGCTGAGCCAGAATTGGTAGATGTTGCTGAAGTTCTGCGTGGCGTCACAGATCTGATGCAGGCCCGGGCCGAGGACAAGGACCTGTTGTTCAGTGTGCAAATAGAGCCGAATGTGCCTTCTGTTCGGGCCACCCCAGAGCATATCAAGCAATTGTGGACAAACCTGATCAGCAATGCCATCAAATATACCGAACCAGGTGGAATCGTGGTGGTCAGTTTGTCGCAGAATCCCAACTATGTAGTGGGCACGGTGCGCGATACGGGCATCGGCATGACGCCGGAACAAATGTCGCATCTCTTTGAGGAGTTCTATCGCACCGAGGAAGCGAAGGCAATGGAGCGACAAGGCACTGGGTTAGGGCTCGCGATCGTGAAACGCATCGTCGAATCGTACGGGGGCAGGATTTGGGTGGAATCGGAAAAGGGCAAAGGCAGCAAGTTCAGTTTCGCTTTGCCCAAAGCAGTATGAAGACTGTCCAAAGCAGAACCAAAAGAGGCGGGCCAGAGGTTGCTTGCCCCTTTTCTCACCAGAGGCTACAAAGAGCCCATGAGGCGTTTGAAGGTCAAGCCTTTGGCTTCCTTTAGCCTCTTGTTGATCTGACCTGCAAGTTCCTTCATGATGACAAAGCCCATGTGGCTATTGAATTCCAATAGTTCGTTCAGTTTCTTGCCGTCAATGGCGATAAGTTGAACATCCGTGAGGCACAAGCCTGAAGCTGTCATGCGACGAGGCTTGACCAGAGATGACCAGCCCATGAAATCCCCTGGCTTGTCCAATAAAATCGTAGCATCCTGGCAGTAGTCCGGTTGTGGGCAGATCTCATATTGCAGGCTTACCTTGCCTTCCTGCAGGATATAAAAGGTAGTCGCCTCATCCCCCTCGCTGAACATTACAGTGCCTCGTTTGTAACGCTCCTCACGGGCAAAGGGGAGTATCTGTTGCAGCTCTTCATCTGTCAATTCAGAGAACAATTCACAGGTACGTAATTGATCAACGGTAACCATGCGGTCTCCTTTGGCACGCTTTTGACTTCTATCTAGCTAAATTATACATCACAAATTGGCATTCGCGAAGGCAGAAATGCTAAAAATCCCTGCATAGTGTGGACGGAACAAGTTTTCATTTTTGCTTTCTTTCTCTCTGCTGCACTATCCATTCTGCCCAGCTTTCAATCCCCAGGCCTGTTTCGCAGGAGACTTCGAAAATCTTTACACCCGGATTCATGCCCAGCACCAATTTGCGAAACGCAGCTATGTCAAAATGCACATAAGGGAGTAGGTCTATCTTATTGATGACCACGGCATCTACCGCCACAAAGATGCTTGGGTATTTATAGGGCTTGTCATCTCCTTCGGGCACACTCGCGATCATCACATTGAGATCTTCGCCCAATTTGAATTCTACGGGACAAATGAGATTGCCTACGTTTTCGATCAACAGCAAGTCGAGACCCTCAAGCGGCAACTGCTCCAGGGCACGGCGTAGCATAGGTGCTTCTAGATGGCATGCTCCACCAGTATTGATCTGCACGACAGGGATTGCTTTCGTAGCCACTTGGTCGGCATCAACGGTTGAGGCAACGTCTCCTTCGATCACGGCAATGCGCAGGAGATGACGTAATGCGTCAATAGTGCGCAGGATCAAACTCGTCTTGCCACCACCTGGAGCTGCCATGATGTTGATGGCACAGATACCATGTGCGTCCAGCACTTGCTTATTTTGCATGGCGATCTCGTCATTGGCACTGAGGATACCTTCTATTACGGAAACTTTCATCAATTGCTCCTCTAAGCAAGTTTTCATTATTTGGCTTGATATTCACCACAAGGTCAAAAATACCATGGAGATATGTAGCTACTCAACCTCTATGCTTTCGATCAAGAACTCGCGGCCGGCAAGGATTTCGCCGCCTGACGTCAAGCATTTTGGACAAAGCCAATTCGAGCCTTTCAGCATAAATTCTTCACCACAAGCACGGCAGCGCAAGCGCGCGAGGATCCGTCGGATGTGCAGTGTTGCACCAGCAGCGATCGTACCTGGGCTGAGCATGTCGAAATAGAATTGAATGGAATCATCCACAAACCCAGTTAACTCTCCAATGACCAGATTGATGGCAATAACGCGTCGCGCACAAGCGCGTTGGGCATGGTCAATCACAATATTCAGAACGCTTTGGGTGATCGAGAGCTCATGCATTGTGGCAAACGGTGATTCTTGCGCGCCTTTGCGCTAATTCCAGGTCGTCCCGAGTGTTGATATTGAAAAAGGATAGATGCTCGGGATCGAACAGGCTCAATTCGCTTTCCGTGACATAGCGCACCCGTATTTTGGGGAACACCTTTGCGATGCGCAGTTCCCCTTGCTGTAACAAGTCCTCGATAGGGCGTATACAAGCCTTGCTGTAAATCGCATGTAATGGCTCTGTATTATCCAGAATGCGTGGGATCACTGCGTCGAAATCGGCGGATAAAAGAATCATGTACCGCAGGAGAGGCAAGCTCAAAAAAGGCATGTCACAGGCCACAACTACCCCGCGCTCGTAACGCATGGCCTGTAAACCGGAATAAATGCCTCCTAAAGGACCGGTACCTGGGTAAGCATCTGGAACAACACGGACAGATAGCTGGGCAATTTCGAGTCTTTTGTCTGCCACTACAAGCAAGTCGTCGCTCAAATTACTCAATGTTTCGAGGATTTGCTGCAGCAACCACTTGCCATTTAGTTTGAGCTGCGCTTTGTCCATGCCGAGACGTTGGCTTTTTCCACCAGCAAGGACTACAGCGCTGACTTTAGGCATGTTCATCCCTCAATCAGCTCGTTTCTCTGTGATTCCGCGTATCCGCTCAGGATGTGTGTAGATCGTGAATCGTTCCCCACGGGCAAAACAGATGAGCGTCACGTTCGACCGGTCAGCCAGGAGGATTCCAGCATTGGTCGCCGCCGCTTTGGATACAATCAGAGGGACACCTGCGTTGGCCACCTTGGCAATCATTCCGGCTGGCTGTCTCCCAGTACAGCCGATGATGCACTGGGAAAGGTTGATGCCGTTCAGCACAGCAAAACCAACGATTTTGTCAATGGTATTATGACGGCCAATGTCGCTGCTTCTAACCAGCAATTGCCCATCCCGGAAAAGGACAGAACAGTGAACCCCACCCGTTTTTCTCCAGATATCCGATTCGATTTCGCCAATAACGCGGAAAACCTCATCCTTTGCAATGGTCAGCTCTGAACTGACGATCTTGGGCATCCCTCTTACACCGATGCAACCAGAAGACCGTAATTCATAGTCAATCCTGGCATTGGTCTTGGCATAGATCCGTATGTCATTTTGGGAGACTCGCACATCCTCCACCTGCTCGGATAACCCTTCGCAGATTACAAACCCTGCGCCCAATTCCCGCAACTGATCCGGGCTGGCAACGATCTGCGCCAGCGGGACATCGTTCAAGTACAGGCGGAAAGTATCCTCGATGCAGACAGGGTCCTGCAACGAAATGACTAGATTTCGTTTTATTTGGATAGCGGAATACTCTTCGTAGGTTCTTGTCACATGCTCTCCCTGCGTATGCCCGATATACCACTAGATTATATCATCAACATTAGTCCAGAGAAAACGCTGTATCCTTGTAGGGTGCATTTCAGTTTAGGGGCGAGTTGTAAACGGCTGTCCACACTTCATGGAAACGTTTGCTGAGGATAGCAGCTCGAATTGGGGCCAGGCGTTCTAGCCCAGCTCGACTCCAGCGCATCCCAG
>JACIWW010000038.1 GCA_014360905.1 Chloroflexota bacterium | reverse complement strand
GCCAGATCGGCCATAGGCGGTGCTCCTCCTGGTGCAGTTGTTTCCACAATTCTTTTACCACAGGAGCACCCCCTTTTGTCAAAATCGCCTGTACCACCTGGTAACGATCTGTTGGCGCAAGCGCATTGTCCTTTGCCATAGTCCACGAGCGCGGTATAATAAACTTTCAGGTAGAAAGACACGCGTTCTAATTCATTCCATGGAGGCGATGCAATGAGATTTCCCAGATCCAGCGGCATCCTTTTGCACCCCACTTCGCTACCGGGTCGCTACGGCATAGGTGATTTGGGGCCAGAGGCTTACCGCTTCATTGATTTTCTGCATGAGACGGGCCAGGGCATCTGGCAAGTGTTGCCTCTAGGCCCCACCGGCTATGGTGATTCTCCTTACCAATGTTTCTCCGCTTTCGCCGGCAATCCCCTCTTGATCAGTCCAGATTTGCTAATCGAACAGGGCCACCTCACACCAGCAGATGTGGAGGATGTGCCGGACTTTCCGGCAGAGTGGGTGGACTATGGCCCGGTCATCGCATACAAAACGCGCTTGCTGAAAAAGGCTTTCGAGAACTTTCAGCACCGGAACAATCTCCTGGAAAGGACTGAATTTGCTGCTTTCTGCGCCCAGAAGCGCGCCTGGCTTGACGACTATGCTCTCTTTATGGCGCTGAAAGATGCACATGAAGGCGCAGTGTGGACTGCCTGGGAGGAGGACATTGCAGCCAGGAAACCCGAAGCGATGGCACGCTGGAAGCAGACTCTTGCCGAGGAAATCGAGCGGCACAAGTATCTGCAGTACCAGTTCTTCCGCCAATGGGCGGCCCTGAAGTGGTATGCCAACGCATGCGGTATCCGCGTCATTGGCGATATCCCCATTTTCGTGGCTCACGACAGCGCCGATGTGTGGGCTAACCCTTCCCTCTTCTACCTAGATGAGAAGGGCAACCCCGCCTTTGTTGCTGGCGTGCCGCCCGACTATTTCAGCGAGACTGGCCAACTTTGGGGTAATCCCCTTTACCGCTGGGATCGCATGGCGGAGACGGGGTATGCCTGGTGGATTGAGCGCTTTCGTGCAATTTTCGAACTGGTGGACATTGTGCGACTGGATCACTTCCGTGGCTTCGAGGGCTACTGGGAAGTGCCAGCTACGGAGAAAACAGCCGTGCGTGGCCGCTGGGTCAAAGGCCCTGGTGCTGACCTGTTCCTCGCCGTGGAGAAGGCACTGGGCAAGTTGCCCATCATTGCCGAAGACCTGGGGGTCATCACGCCCCCTGTAGTAGAGTTGCGTGAACAGTTTGGCTTCCCTGGCATGCGCATATTGCAATTCGCTTTCGCCAGCGATGCCAATGATCCTTTCCTGCCGCACAATTATATCCAGCACTGTGTGGTATACACGGGCACCCACGACAACGATACCGTTATCGGTTGGTTCAACACGGCCACGGAGCAAGAGCGAGAAGCGGTCCTAGCATACTTTGGCACAGATGGGCATGACCTCCCCTGGGATTTCATCCGTTGGTTGTTCGCCTCTGTCGCCGATACAGCCATCGTGCCATTGCAAGAAGTGCTCAGCCTTGGTCCAGAAGCACGCATGAACTATCCTAGCCGATTGGGCGGAAACTGGAGCTGGCGCTTTCTACCCGATGCTTTGACACCAGAAATCAGAAAGCGCCTGCGCAAGATGACCGAAATCTACGGACGTTGTCTGCCTGAATCCAAGGCAGAGGATAGCTAATCTAGTCCAACAGCGAACCGAAGCAGGTCACTTGTAGCATCAAAATTTCGCCGTTCGGTCATCCCAAGCCAAGGGCAGGCTCTCCGGCTTGCTCACGTGACTCTTACCCTTTTCCAGAGGAAATCAAGGGCTGTTCCATGATTTGACAAATGAGCACAAGTGCATTACAATATTCATTGCCTGAGGCACAGGTTTCAGGCTTTTTGGCGTGACCCTGTTACGAGGCAGTTGCAGAGGTAGGACGCTGTGACTGCCTCGTTTTATGTGTCCATGACAGGGTGCAACTGTGCTGTGTCTTTTTACGCAGTACGAAACACGGAGAACGAATATGGCAAGTAATTACAATCATAGGTTGCAACAAATAGACATAGGCAAGATTCGCAATATCGGCATCATCGCCCACATTGATGCGGGCAAAACAACGACTACCGAACGCATTCTTTTCCACACCGGCCAGACGCATCGCATGGGCAATGTGGATGACGGCACGACGGTAACTGACTTCATGGATCAAGAGCGCGAACGCGGCATCACCATTCAATCAGCAGCCGTGAGGTGCGAATGGCGGGGACATCAGATCAACATCATTGACACTCCTGGCCATATAGATTTCACTGCTGAAGTACAGCGCTCTTTGCGTGTGCTGGATGGTGGCGTGGTTGTCTTTGACGCAGTGGCTGGTGTCGAACCTCAGTCGGAGACGGTATGGCGTCAGGCCGACCGCTTTGGCGTGCCACGCATTGGCTTCGTCAACAAGATGGACCGACCTGGTGCGAATTTCGAGCGCACGCTGGATATGGTCAGGCAACGTCTGGGCGCTAATCCCGTGGCTCTGCAAATGCCCATTGGTGCAGAAGCGGATTTCTGCGGCTTCGTGGACTTAATCGAAATGCGTGCGGTTCTTTTCAACGGTACGGATTCTTCAAACTCAGGGCGGAGCGGCGAACCGTTCCACGTGACTGCTATCCCTGCGCTGCTTGTGGAGAAAGCCAAGGAGCAGCGTGAGCGGATGCTAGAACAACTGGCCGACTTGGATGATGAGATCGCATTCCTGTATCTCGAGGGTCAAGAGGTGCCATCACATCTGCTGCGCTCCGTCTTGCGTCGGGAAACGCTGTCTGGACATATTGTTCCCTTCTTATGTGGCTCGTCGTTACGCGATAAGGGCGTGCAGAGCGTGCTGGATGCCGTGGTCGCCTATCTACCATCGCCTGCGGATGTGCTGGCAATCCGAGGCACGACACCTGGTTCAGAAGAAGAAGTAGTTTGTCGCGCAGATCCATCTGAGCCGACCGCAGCTTTGGTCTTCAAAATCGTTACCGATCCGTACATGGGGCGTCTGGTGTACTTCCGCATGTATTCGGGCGTCTTGAGGCACGGGCAAACTTTGCTGAATGCCAACCGAGGAGAGCGGGAACGCGCTGGTCGCATTGTGCGCGTTCACGCCAACCATCGCGAGGAGATAGAGGAGATCCGCGCGGGCGATATTGGTGCGGTCCTAGGTTTCAAAGCCGCAGCCACTGGCGAGACTCTGTGCGATCCAGAAAGGCCAGTTGTCTTGGAGAAAATTACCTTCCCCATACCGGTGGTCTCGCTAGCCGTAGAGCCACAGAGCAAGGCCGACTTGGCCAAACTTGGGCTTTGCTTGCAGCGGCTGGCGGATGAGGATCCCACGATACATGTGCGCCAAGACGAGCGAACCGGACAGACGATTATCTCCGGCATGGGTGAACTTCATCTAGAGGTTTTTGTCGAGCGCATGAGGCGCGAGTTTAGCGTGCATGCGAACGTGGGGGCACCGCAGGTCGCTTATTGTGAGACGATCACGCGACCAGCACGCGGGGAATACCGTTTGGTACGTCAAACCGGCGGGCATGGGCAGTTTGCGCATGTCATCCTGGAACTGGAGCCATTGCCAGCAGGCAGCGGTTTTGTTTTCGAGGATGCGCTACGTGGCGCTTCCATTCCGCGAAAATACGTGCCTGCGATCGAAGCTGGCATACGCGATGCGCTGCAGCGCGGTGTGCTGGCGGAGAACCCCATCATTGACCTCAAGGTCACTTTAGTGGACGGCACTTATCACGAGGTAGACTCCTCCGATATCGCCTTTCGTGCCGCAGCCTCCATGGCTCTGCAGGATGGTGTGGCAAAGGCTGCACCGGTCATTTTAGAACCCATCATGCGCCTGGAGGCGATTGCGCCAAACGAGTACACGGGCGAAGTAGTAGCCGATCTCAAGATCCGTCGGGCGAGCATTGCCAATCTGGAAAGACAGGGGGATACACAGACGGTTATAGCGCAGGTGCCTCTGGCAACCATGTTCGGCTATGCCAGCAGTCTGCGCTCCCGGACGCAGGGACGCGGAACCTTCAGCATGGAATTCGACCATTACGCACCTGTCTCGGAGACTGTGCAACGCATGTTGAGCCTAAAGAAGGCAGCATGAGCAAGCCCCCAAGGGTTACAGAAACCTTGGGGTTTTATTGTCTATAGCAGGGAGTTGAGTACAATGTGTGTTAAGCGGTATTCAGCCGAACTGTATTCGGTGCGCAAATAGCGAGAACCTTGCAATGGAGAACCTCATGACGAAGCTCCCTCTTTACACCTTGACTGGCCGGAGCAAACCCTACGTGATGGCCCATCGCGGCAACCGCGTTGCCTGCCCGGAGAATACGCTGGCTGCCTTCCAGCAAGCACTGGCTGACGGAGCGGATATCTTGGAAACCGACTTGCACCTGACGGTGGATGGCCACTTTGTCTGCATTCACGACGAGACAGTAGACCGTACCACAGACGGGCATGGGCGTGTAGCCGACATGACACTGGCCGAGCTTAAGAGGCTGAGCGCTTCCTATGGCCGTCCCGAATTCCGAGATGAGCGCATCCCTACATTGGCCGAAGTTGCAGAGATCTTGCCCACTGATGTGGCGCTCGCGCTAGAGCTAAAGACTGACCGTTTCTTGGAGGCAGATGTGTGCCGCGCTCTGGCTTACGAACTGGAGCAGGCCGGTGTGCGAGGGCGCACGGCAGTGTTGTCCTTTTCCCTGCCGCGTCTGCTATCTGTGCAGGCTATTGTATCAGATATTCCCATAGGGTGGATCACAATCGCCCGAGTATGGCCACTACCCCGAGTCCAACTCATGGGGCCTTTCTGGCCAGTGCTGGTACTCAACCCGCTCTTCGTGTGGATTGCACACCGCTATGGTCAGTTGATCTGCCCACTTGATCCCAAGCCTGATACGCGGCTCTGGTTCTACCGCGCACTCGGTTGCGATGCTGTGCTGACCGACAACCCAGAAGCGACGTGCCAAACACTGGGTCGGCGGAAAAGCTCGTGAATCATCCAGAAGAATGGCGCCGTAAACTCTCTGCTACTTTCTCCGGGCGCAGGGGGAAGAAACGCTCATCGTGCAAGTCAGGGTTCTGCGCCAAGAAATCAGGCAAAGCAGCTACAGTCGGGATGTGATAGCCCGGCCAGCCATCGTAGAGGCCATAGCGGTCGAGATGAAGCGCTGCTATGCCCACTTGGTTTGCCCCCAAAACATCTACATAATAGACATCGCCCACATAGAGGCACTCAGCTGGATGCAGCTTCAGCGTTTTCAAAGCGTGCTCAAAGAGGCGAGGATCTGGTTTAGCATAGCCAACGAGATGCGAATCAAAGATCTCCTCAAAGTAACGAACAAGGCCAACATAGTCCAGTTCCTGTGCCACATGCCCGTCGGCATTTGAAATAACTGACATGCGATAGCCTTGCCCTGACAGATTTGCCAACGTTTCATATACCCAGGGGTAGGTATATGTCCATAGGCTCTTTTCAGCATCTCTAGCGAGCAATTGACTAACGATCGATGGAATGTGCTGCTTATCCACACCTGCCCGCTCAAGTACCCACTCAAAAAGGTCAAAATCAGCCTGACCGTTGTTTCGCAGGCGTTCGTCGAAATCCCGGACGAACTCAGCCATCAACCTTTCGAGACGTTCTTCGGAGACATCGTATCCATTTTGCACTATGATCTGCCGGATGACGCGATAGTCGGGGAAAAGCAGAGTCCATCCAGCATCAAGCAAGAGATAAGGTCGCAATGTAAAGCACCTCCTATGAATGGTTATCAACAAAAATATTCCTCAGGAACTTGGCCTCTAAGGGAAGCCAGTCCTCTGAGGCATGAGGGGTCACTCTTGAGATTCGCCGATTGTCGACTGCAGGTAAGCCTTCATGAAAGGTTCTAGGTGGCCATCGAGCACCGCATCCGTATTCCCCGTTTCATAGCCGGTACGCAGGTCTTTGACCATGTGGTACGGATGCAATACGTAGGAACGGATCTGATTGCCCCAGCCTGCCGAAACGTGTTTGCCCTTCAGTTTGGCTCGCTCCTCTTCCCTCTTCGCCTCTTCGAGAGCAAACAGCCGAGCGCGCAAGACCTTCATCGCCATTTGACGGTTCTGTAACTGGGAGCGCTCGTTTTGGCAAGCAGCCACAATACCTGTCGGAATGTGCGTGATGCGCACAGCCGTGGCGTTCTTCTGCACATTTTGTCCACCAGCACCTGCAGCACGAAATACATCTATGCGCAGATCATCTGGATTGATGTCAATTTGTATCTCGCCTTCGATATCGGGGATTACCTCTACTAATGCAAAAGAAGTATGTCGGCGATGTGCGGCATCAAAGGGAGACAGCCGCACCAGACGATGCACTCCTCGTTCGCTTTTCAAGTAGCCATATGCATACGGTCCCACAATAGAAACTGTAGCGCTTTTTATGCCCGCCTCTTCTCCGGGCATGGTGTCCAATAATTCTGTCTGATAGCCATTTTCTTCCGCCCAGCGCAGGTACATGCGCAACAGCATGGCTGCCCAGTCTTGCGACTCAGTGCCCCCAGCCCCGGCGTGAATAGACAAGATGGCGTCTTTTGCATCATAAGGCCCACTGAAAGCCAGGCGGAACTCCATTTTGTCCAGCTCTTCTGCCAACTTGTTGGCTTCTGTGGCTATCTCCTCTCCCATTGCCTGATCGTCTTCCTGCTGTGCTAGAGAGAACAAATCCTGCAGTTCCCGAATGCGTGTGGAAAGATTACGCCATACTTCCATTTCTTCCTTCAGCCTGGCCAGGTGCTGCATCACTTGCTGTGCCTGCTCCACATCATCCCAAAAGCCATCCATAGTGGCGCGCTGTTCCAGCTCAGCGATTTCCTTTTCCTTGCTGGCCAGGTCAAAGACGCTCCATGATTTGATTGATGCGCTCGTTCAATTTACTCAATTTTGTCTGTAATTCTTCCATACATTCCCTCATACGAGTTTTCTACACAGAGATATTCTATCGCTTTTCCGCGGCAGACGTGCCCATCATCGGAACAAGCCGTCAACGAATTCTGCGGCATCAAATTCGGCAATGTCCTCAGCATGCTCCCCTGTTCCGACGAAAAAGATAGGAATGCTAAGCTCGCGCGCCACGGCAAAGACGATGCCACCCTTGGCTGTGCCATCCAGCTTGGCTAGGAACAGACCTGTGACCTGCACTGCTTCGCTGAACGTACGCGCCTGTGCCAAGCCATTCTGACCGGTGGTGGCGTCCAGCATGAGGACTGTTTCATGCGGTGCACCAGGCAGTTGTCGAGCAGCCACATTGTGAATCTTCTTCAGTTCTTGCATCAGGTTGTGTTTGGTGTGCAGGCGTCCAGCCGTATCCGCAATCAAGACATTCGCCCCACGTGATTGAGCAGCATGGATCGCATCGTACAGCACTGCACCTGGATCACTGCCTGGTTGATGAGCGACCAATTCCACGCCTAGACGCTTGGCCCATATAGCCAATTGCTCAATGGCTGCTGCACGGAAAGTATCGCCCGCAGCCAATAGCACCCTGTCGCCGCGCTGTTGATGGTACCGCGCCAGCTTGGCAATGCTGGTCGTTTTACCAGATCCGTTGACGCCAATTACCAATATGATGGATAAAGGTTTGCTCTCGCCCTCCAGGTAGCGGTGTGCATTGGTTTGCAGCAGAGCAATCATTTGCTGCTTGAGCAAAGCCTGTGCCTCATCTGCACGGCGGATATGCGCCCGTGCGACCTGCTCGCGCAAAGCATCCACCAACTCAATCGTAGTAGCGACCCCTACGTCGGCGGCGATGAGCAAAGCCTCTAACTCTTCCCAGGTCTCTTCTGTTATATCACCACCAGAAAACAGCCCTGCAATGCGGCCAAAAAAAGACTGCCGCGTGCGCGTCAGGCTATCTTGCAATTTGTGTGAACGCTGAAAAATCATACTTAATTATACCGAATTCTGTTTCTCTGGCAAAGCACACTTGCTCCTGCCAGGACCTTCTGAATGGCTAGGGAAGCAGTGTCTGCTTTTTGGATGTGGTGAGGTTCGTGCGCCTGCTCACTCTAGCGCTATGTTGATCGCAAACAATTCCCATCGGGTTAGAGCGGGAGAGATAATTTGATCGGAGCACAGAAGACACAAGCCCCAGCGCGCTAAAAAATCTCTAAAGACTTTACCAGATGCTGTAGCCTAACAGACGGTCTGAGTGTTGGCCTACTGTGCTATAGCGAACGCTGGGCTTGGCGCAACCATAACGTGATGACCAGCAGCAAGACAGCCATAACGCCGAGTGTCCACTCTAGCCAAGGCAGCAGCGGACGCATAGCCATCAGGAGCGTCCATAGACCAGGACGTGCCAGCGGTATTTCACTTGCTTGTCCCTCTCCTGTTATCGGCTGTGGCGAGGGTAGCCCCACAGCCGCTATAGGTACTTGAGTCGGCACCGGCGTCGCTGTAGGCAGTACGGGCGTCTCCGTTGGCAAAGGCGTCGCTGTGGGTGTTATGGGTGTCTCGGTTGGCTCTGGCTCGACTGTGGGTGGAACGGGTGTCTGAGTTGGCTCTGACTCGACTGCGGGTGGAACGGGTGTCTGAGTTGGCTCTGGTTCCACTGTGGGTGGTACAGCCGTCTCGCTTGGCACTAGCTCAGCTATGGGCAGTATGGATGTCTCGGTTGATTCTGGCTCGACTGTAGAGACTGCCTCAGCTACGAGCACCGTTGTGGGTGATGGCTGTGTCGTCTTAGCAGTTGGTGAGTCGATAGGCACCTCTTCTGGGCTAGCTGCCGGCAATGGAGGAGGTCCAGCAGAGCGGGCAAATGTTTGCGAGGGCAAGGCTTTGGCCTCAAGCATTTGACCATCCACGACGGGTTCTGCCGTCGCCACGGAAGTCGGCTCACCAGCAAACAATAATAGTTCAGGTTCGGTGCTGGCAATCGGTTCAGGGGCCTGCTGCGGGGCAGCTTCACCCATGGTCAAGGGCACTGCAGTTGGTCCTTCCGGAGGGGGCAAAGGAGCTAGCGACGGTGCTGACAGCACTTTGACTTGCTCCATAGCAGTCGGTTCTGCCTGCCAGGTCCTTGCCTCTGGTGTTGCTCCCAGCATAGGACGAGCAGATGTTACCGTGGCGAAGCGCAATACTGCATCGCTGGAGATAACCAGCACCAACAAAACCGTTGCTACTGCCGTTGCGGCTCGAAGATAGCCATAGACCAGGCGAGTGCGTTGTGCTTGCTTCTGCTTAGCCCTTTCTGATACTGGTATGAAGAAAGAACGGGGCGGCTTTAACACTGGCGTGCTGCGTAGCAAAGCCACTGTCTGCTGCAGAGATACAAGGTCTCTCTGACATGCTGAGCATTTCTTGAGATGTCTTTCCACGCGTTGCCGCTCTCGCTGGCTCAGTTGACCATCGAGAAATGCAGAAAGCTCTTCTTGACAGAACTCATGTTCGGTTTTCGTCCACCGCTTGATAAAGGCGAACATGTTCACTCCATTCCTATCTGCCTGTAAGACGATAGCGTTTAGGCAAAAGTTCCTGCTCATGCAGCAGGTAATCCCGGAGCCGCGCCCGCCCTCGGCTCAGTCGTGATTTGACTGTGCCCAATGATACGCCTGTGACCTGAGCGATTTCCTCATAACTGAACCCCTGAATGTCTGATAGAATAACGGTAACTCTCTGATCAGCAGGCAAAGTGTCCAGGCCAACCTGGATAGCCCGGCCCAGATCCTGCCGCAATGCATATTCTTCTGGCGACTCGTTATTATCCGTCAATAGCGCACTGTGTTCGGGCTCGACTTGTAGATCGTCCAGGGAGGAACTAGGACGGCGTTGTGCCACTCGCAACTGATCGTAACACGCATTCATCACAATACGCAGCAGCCATGCTTTGAAAGAGCCGCCTCGGAAGCCTTTTATACAGCGGAAAGCAGAAAGAAACGCCTCTTGCGTAGCATCCGCTGCTGCATCCTGATCATGCAGCATGCGATAAGCCACGTTGTAGAGCAGCGTTTGATACATCAAAACAAGCTGATTGAATGCCTCTGTATCACCACGACGTGCCGCGGCGACCAGAGCCTGCTCATCCATCCTCTATACTCCTGACCGTAACAATCCTAGGCGGGATTATAACTCCGCCGCTACCTTCCGTCAATGGTGCAACGCTGGGATTTACCCAGACTACTCGAAGGAAGGCCAAAGGGCGGTTTCGCCGGGAGGAGAGGAAAACCAAGATCCTTTACAAGAGCTTACTTATGGCCGATGGCTCTGGTTTGCTCTGCGGACGGGGGTCAGTTACAATGGTCATGAACTTCGCTCCTAGGCTTTAACTTATGCTTCGCGTGGTAAAGCTCATCTAGTTTGGGGTAAAGTCCTGGTACGTAGTGCCTTTTGTGTTTGGTAGAAAAAGATTATAATTTGGGCGTCTTTTGACAATCTATTTAGATGTAGCGTGAAAAACTGGTGCGTATAACTGTTCAAGAGAGCGTTCCACGAGTTCAATCAGAAGCGAACCATGTGAGGGCTTTATATCTCCTGAGCTTGGCGCAGCCGTTGGTGACACGTCGCAGACGGCTATACGCTCTGACAAAAAGAGCGTTCGATCTCTTTAGTGCTGCTTTGCTCTTGCTCTTGTTGCTGCCACTGATGTGTGTCATTGCATTGGTGATTAAAGCTACTTCTCCCGGGCCATCCATTCTGGTGCAGGAGAGAGTAGGCAAGGGTGGCAAAGTCTTTGCTTTCTACAAGTTCCGTTCCATGTACAATAATTCGAATAATTCTGAGGACGAACGTTATGCACGGGACTATATCAATGGCAATCATCGCGTGGCAGCTCCCCGGGGTGGGGTGTTCAAGCCGGCTAATGATCATCGAATAACGCCAGTGGGCAGGTTATTGCGCAAGACCAGCTTGGATGAGTTGCCCCAGCTTTTCAATGTGTTAAAGGGGGATATGAGCCTCGTGGGACCACGTCCCTCCATGCCGTATGAAGTGGATGTGTACAAGCCATGGCATTTCCGACGTTTGGAAGTATTGCCTGGCATCACTGGCTTGGCCCAAATCAAGGGACGAAGCAGCTTGACTTTCAAGGAGATCGTGAGCATTGACATCGAGTACATCGAGCGACGTTCGCTCCGTCTCGATCTCGAGATCCTGCTCAAGACTTTGCCCGTGGTACTCTCGGGTCGTGGTGCCCGATGATCACCATTTTGCAAAAGGTCTAAGCAATTGTAATGCCATTCGAAACAGGTAGGAAGATGCATTCCATTCCCACAAAACATTGCACCTTGATTCGCTTTCGCGTCCTGTTGCTTATTGTCTGTCTTTCCTGTTTGACTTTCAGTGTGGTGCCAACTTCCCAGGCTCAGGCTGGGGCTCCAGGTGGAGATCTGCCTCCCTTCTCGATCGATCCCAGTTTACCATCCGACATTGTGGTGAATGCTGGACAAGGTCTGGGGCAATGCCACTGGCTCGCGGCTGGAATTATGGCTCAACCCTATATCAGTTGGGGTTATGATGCCACAGAAGGGGCCAGTGGCTGGGCCTCGGTTGAGCCGCAACCAGGGGTCTTTAACTGGGCGCCTTTGGATGCAGAGATCAACAAAGCGCGTAGTCTGGACAAACGCATTTGGCTGGAACTGCTGACCACGGAGGGTCAGACGCCGCAATGGGCTATAGATACAGGAGTAGTACTCATCGGTTCACGTGGAGGCACACCTGTTCCCTGGAATGAAACTTACCAACGCTTGTTACGTCGGGCGGTGCACGCTATGGCAGCTCGCTACGATGAAGACCCCACCGTAGATGCTATCAACGTAATGGCAGGTGGATGTTACGGCGAAATGTCGATCTGTGCACGGGAGGCAGATACGCCAGCCTGGGAACAGGCTGGATACACGGACGAGAAATTCATTGAAGCGGTCAAGCGTATCCTTGATATTTATCTGGAAGAAGAATATGTGTGGGAGGATGGCAGCCGGACACATGGTTTTCTCAAGACTCCCGTTGTGCTCCAGCTTGGCGGAGGGCTTTATGGTCATACTGTCGCAGTTATCAAGCCAGTGGTAGAGTATGCCGTATCCAAGTATGGCATGCGTGTATGGCTGAAATACAATGGTTTGGGCGGCAATCACGACATGGGTTGGCTCTATCGAGATTATGCTACCGTTACCAAAGTGGGTTACGAGGCAGCAGGGGGACAAGCAAGTTTTCTGGACAAGCCCAAGCAGTACATGCAGATTGCTCTGGCACAACATGCGAGTTATCTCTGCCTGCAAAAAGCGTACTTGGATATCGCTGATTCGGAATGGCAGGAAGCACGCGAGATTGCGGCACGCTACCTGGGCGCGCAGATATTCTGTCAGGGCATCGAGGCACCTAAAACAGTAGTTGCCGGGCAGGAATATACGTTCGTTACCCGGTGGGTGAACCGTGGAACCGTGCCGCTGATGCGCCCAGAGCGGCAAGGAATAAAGGATATTCCTGCTTCGTACGATATCCTCATTGCCTTTGTGGACGCCGCCAGTGATTCGCCAGTGTTTGAGCATCGCTTTACCCCTGCGGTGCCTACGACAAAATGGTACACAGCACAGCCGATACGCATTGAGAAAGCAGTCGTGATACCTCCCTCTGTGCCAGCAGGCGAGTATGACTTGCGCATTGCGCTGGTGAATCCTGATCTATCACCGGAAGATGCTCAGCGCTATTTCTATCTGGTAAATGTAAGCCAGCACGATGGGAGTGGTAGATATACACTGGGCCATATCGCTGTGCGCAGCGAAGCGATGCCCACACCCGCACCTAGCGCAACACCGATCCCTACGGTGTCCCCCGTGTATACAGGAAATCCTTTGATCAGATTCTTGCGCATGATCTGGGAGTGGCTTTGCAGTCTAATTAGGTATAGATGACTTTGATTTGACTTTCGGTTGGAATGCGACTATATTTGGGGCACTTGGAGCAGTTCCGATTGCTGATTCTAATGGTGAGGAGCGAAGCCTTGTTCGAATTGCACCACCGCTGAATTTGAGTTGTAGCGCTGAGCACCAGTTGGTGCTCGCGAGCCGATCTGCACATGCCAAGGCGGTGGTGTAACCCCGTCCTTGATTAGGGCATTGTGTCCCTCCTGTGATGAATACCGCCGCCAGCGTGTGCTGACGGCGGTATTCTTTTGCCTACGCTGGTGGTCACTTGACCGCGTAGAAAATATATCAAAAGGAGGAACACAACCATGTCTGAAAAGATTACCACGTTTTTTGCCTCACGAAGGGGCATCGTTCTAGCCGGCGTTGTCATAGGCGTTTTGGCGCCGCTTCTGCAAAGGCTGGGCAACCCACCCAACATGGGTATCTGCGTGGCCTGCTTTGAGCGGGATATTGCAGGTGCTCTGGGGCTACACCGCGCTGCTGTCGTCCAGTACATCCGGCCGGAGATCATTGGCTTCGTGCTGGGTTCGTTGGTCGCCGCGCTCCTCTTCCGTGAGTTCAAAGCCCGCGCTGGCTCTGCTCCCATCGTGCGTTTTGTGCTGGGGGTATTTGCTATGATCGGCGCCCTGGCCTTTCTTGGCTGCCCCTGGCGTGCGCTGCTACGTTTAGCAGGCGGAGACCTTAACGCGATCCTTGGCCTGGCCGGCCTTGCCACAGGCATCGCTATCGGCGTGCAATTTCTCAAGTCAGGATATGATTTGGGGCGCTCCTATCGCACGTATACGGCCGTTGGCTGGATTATGCCCCTCTTGATGGTAGGTCTCTTGCTGTTGCTTGTCTTCCGACCACAGTTCAGCCCCGACGGGCCAATTTTCTTCAGCAAGAGTGGGCCTGGCTCGCTCCATGCTCCTTTGCTGATTTCCTTGAGCGTGGGTATGATTATTGGCTTTCTAGCACAGCGGACTCGCTTCTGCACCATGGGGGCAATGCGTGATGTCATCCTGATGGGAGATACCCATCTTATCAGTGGTGTAGGCGCGCTGCTGGCAATAGCTGTTGTCACCAATTTGTTGCTGGGACAAATCCGTGTTGGCTTCATTGCTCAGCCAGTTGCTCACAGCAATCACCTATGGAATTTTCTGGGCATGACGCTGGCAGGGCTGGCCTTTGCCCTGGCAGGTGGATGCCCTGGGCGCCAACTTTTCCTCGCGGGTGAAGGCGATGGAGATGCGGCGGTTTTTGTTTTGGGCATGATTGTTGGCGCTGGTTTCTCCCACAATTTCGCCCTGGCTGGCAGGCCTGATACAGTCGTAGAAGGTGCAGTGAAGGTTGGAGGTTTCTCCACCGCGGGAATGGCTGCCATCGTATTGGGCTTGGTGGTCTGCCTGGCCATTGGCTTTACCATGCGACAATCGGAATAGATGATGGAGGGATAGAAGATGAAAGTGGTTGATGCACGTGGGCTTTCTTGTCCCCAGCCTGTCATTCTTACCCGGAATGCATTGCAAACAGGCGAACTACCCATTGAGGTGTTGGTTGACACAGTTACCTCGCGGGAAAACGTACGCCGCATGGCCGAGAAGTCTGGTTTTCAGGTACATATCGAGGCAGTTGGGGACGAGTTCAAACTGACTATTACTAAATGAATGAAAAGGGCCCCAAGGGTTCTCAAAACCCTTGGGGTCTACCTGGCTTGTCGTTTCATGCTTTGACCAGCTATTGCGATGGACTTATAATGGCTTTGCATGACCTGCCGGGTGATGTGCACAAGAAAGAAGGATTCCTGTGATCTATCTAGATAACGCTGCGACTACCTGGCCCAAGCCGCCTGGCGTTACCGAGGCGCTCGTGAACTTTATGCAGAATGTGGGTGGCAGCCCTGGCCGCTCTGGGCATCGGATGGCGGTGGAAGCCAACCGAATCGTGTACGATACACGCGAAGCATTGGCGACATTATTTGACATGGACGATCCTCTGCGTATTGTTTTCACTGCCAATGTTACTCAGGCGCTCAATCTAGTGCTCTTTGGGTACCTGCGTCCAGGCGATCATGTCGTAACCACGTCTATAGAGCACAACTCTGTTATGCGTCCCCTGCGATATCTGCAATCACTAGGGGTGGATTTAACCGTGGTACCTTGTTCTCCCGAAGGGGTCTTGGATGTAGCAGACGTGGAAAAGGCGATTCAGCCGCATACCGTTCTGTTGGCGATCAACCATGCCTCGAATGTGGTGGGTACGATTCAGCCAGTGGCCGATGTTGGCGAGATAGCCCGACGGTATGACCTCTTGCTCCTGGTGGATGCAGCGCAGACGGCTGGTGCTTATCCGATTGACATGAACCAGATTGATTTACTGGCTTTTACAGGGCACAAGGCGCTGTTCGGCCCTCAGGGAACAGGAGGGCTGTGCATAGGAGAGCGTGTAGACCTGGATCGGGTGCTGCCCCTCACTCGAGGTGGGACGGGCAGCCAATCTGAACTAGAAGAACAACCGGATTTCTTGCCTGACAAATACGAGAGCGGTACAGCCAATGGCGTGGGCATTGCCGGTCTTGGGGCAGGCGTGCGCTTTGTGCTTGAGCAAGGAGTAGAAAATATCCGTCGTCATGAACAAATGCTGACAGAACGGCTGCTTGCTGGCCTGCAGGATATCCCTGGTGTGCATGTCTACGGCACTCACGATGCCCGACGGCAGACTGCGTGTGTCTCGTTCAATATTGAAGGTGTCGAACCATCCGATGTGGCGCTGCGGTTAGACGAAGAGTACGCCATCATGTGCCGTCCCGGCTTACACTGTGCACCGTCTGCGCATCGTACCATTGGCACATACCCGCGAGGCACCGTCAGGTTCGGGCTGAGCTACTTCAACTCAATAGAGCAGATAGATGCAGCTATTGAAGCGGTGCACAGAATAGCAAGCAAGGCACGGGTTGCCTAGGTGGGAAGGTGGCCGAGACGGAATATGCCGTTGTGCTCTTCCATTCGACACAAGGTGCGATCAAAGCGGAGCGTGTGCTGCTACGCGTCGGATTTCAAGTGAAACTGATCCCAACGCCCCGCCAACTGAGTTCTGATTGTGGAACAGCCTTGCGCTGTGCCTGGGCGGATGTGGACGCTGTCTGTGCCGTGTTGCGCGAAGCTAAGGTGGAGTATGATAGCGTTCACAAGGTGATAGTGAAAGAATGAGCGCAGGAATAGGCAGGCGCAGTCAAAAAGGAGGTGATGAAGGTGGCTGAATCATGCGAACTCAAGCGTCTGACAGCCATGACCACTGCTGCAGGTTGAGCTGCTAAGCGCGGGCCCGCGGCCCTGGCGCAGGTTCTGCGCCCACTGCAAGGCATGTTCACCCGCGCTGACTACCCTAACCTGTTGGTTGGATTGGAAGTCAGCGATGATGCAGCGGTGTATAAAATCAGCGATGATGTAGCCATTGTACAGACGATAGACTTTTTCACTCCTATTGTGGATGATCCTTATACCTATGGTGCTATCGCGGCTGCCAATGCCATGAGCGACGTCTATGCGATGGGTGGGGAAGTCATCCTTGCTTTGAATATTGCCTGTTTTCCGGCGAACCTTCCACCTGCTGTCATTACGGAGATCCTGCGCGGTGGAGCAGAAAAAGTTCGCGAAGGGGGTGGGGTAGTTGCTGGTGGGCATACCGTGGATGATCCTGAACCAAAGTATGGGCTTTCTGTCATGGGCATTGTGCATCCGCAGCACATCGCTACGAAAGCGGGAGCACGTCCTGGTGACATCTTGTTGCTGACCAAGTCCCTCGGGACCGGGATTATCAGCACAGCCGCCAAGAGCAACGTAGCCGATGCCGCGCATCTGCAGGCGGCGATTGACTCAATGTTGCAATTGAACCGCATTGGTGCACAGCTTGTGCCTCAATTTGATATCAAGGCAATGACTGACATCACTGGTTTTAGCTTGCTTGGCCATGCTGAGGAAATGGCTGAGCACAGCGGCGTTCGCTTGCACATCCATGCTGAGCAAGTGCCGCTTTTGCCTGGTGCGCGAGATTACGCTGAAAACTGGCTTTTCCCAGGTGGGAGCAAACGTAACGCGGACCATTTTGGACAATGGGTCAAGGCTTCTCCGCGGATTAGCGAAGAATTGCTGATGCTGTTCTACACCCCGGAAACATCTGGGGGGCTCTTGATCGCGGTGTCACAGGACAAACTCGCTGAGGTTGAAGCCTTTCTGCGTATGGAAAAGCAACACTATTGGGTCATTGGCGAAGTCGAAGCAGGGGACGGCGTGGAGGTGGATTGAGGAATAACGGCGAAGCACAATTACGGTAATTGTTCAGATTAGGGCTAGCTGTGGTATACTGAGCACATGACACTGGAAGAAGAAGTCGTTGCCCTCCGTGCTGAGAACAATACTTTGCGCGCACAAGTAGCTGCCTTGCAAGAGGAGCTA
>JACIWW010000037.1 GCA_014360905.1 Chloroflexota bacterium | reverse complement strand
GAGTGAGGAGTGAGGAGGGAGAAGTGGTGCGTGGTGCGTATTGCGTGTTCCGTATTACGTATTACGTTTTCCGTATTCCGTTTTACGTTTGATTTCAGTCGGAGGTGAAGGATGCGTAGAGTGGCGATAGCAGTGGCATTGGCTTTTGCCGTGACGTTGGCAGTGGTGGTGGGGCAGCGCATGAGCGCGGAAGCGATGGCAGTGGTGGTAGGGGTGGTGTGCGGCGTGGCGGCAGGGATTCCCATGAGCGTGCTGTTGATGGTGATCATGACGCGCAGAGAGCGTCAAATGGAGGAGCCGCCCTACGGGCAGGGTGGCCGCTACGGAGCTTATCCGCCGGTGGTGGTCATCCAGGGCGGCACGCCAATATCGAACATCCCTTTGCCATCTTATTATCCTGCTCATACGCTGATCCATGAGTCCGCGCAAAGAGAATTCCACATCATTGGTGAAGGTGAAGAGTGAGTACAAATGGCATGCTGTTTGTTCAGGAGTTGAGAGCATGAAGACTGGGTTGCTTTGGTTTGATGACAATCCAAAAGTGCCGATTGCGACCAAGATCGAGAATGCAGCGCGCCGGTATCGTGAGAGGTTTGGAGAAGCACCGAATGTCTGCTATGTACATCCTAAAACCTTAGCCGGAGCAAAGAACATTCCAGTACATGTGCAGGTGATCGAATCAGTCAGCGTGCAGCCCAATTGTTTTTGGATTGGGGTAAAGCCATCCTGATCGTTCAGGGGATTCGAGTGGATACGGCTACGCCTCATCCTCCAAAGCGGGTGCAGGTTTGGCCTCGAAGCGGTAGCCCACTCCCCGCACGGTGCGCAGGCGCGTATGTTTCCCGGGTTCGTCCTCGATTTTCTTGCGTAGCCAGCTCACATGCACCTGTAGCGTAGCAATGTCGCCATCGTAATCAGTGTTCCATACCTTTTTCAGAATTATTCTATGCCTTAATACCCGGCCTGGGTTGCTCATGAACAACTTGAGCAGCAAGCATTCTTTGGGCGTCAGATGGTAACGACGATCTCCTTTGGTCAAACAGCGGGTTTGTAAGTCAAGCTCCAGGTCACCCTGGCGTAAAGTGCGTATTCTTTGTTCCCGCGGCCTTGGCTTCGTTTTCAGGGCACTTTCCACGGCAACTAATAGTTGTTGAAAATCAATGGGTTTAGAAAGGTACTGGATTCCTTGGATTTCATCGAACTGGGTAGGACTCTCTACGAGCGCAATAATGGGTGCGGCAGTTATGCTTCGTATGAGTTGGCAAGTTTCGAGAGCTTTAACACTGGCGGTGGGCACTTCCAACAAGACAAGGCTTGCATGATGTTCCCGAGCCTCTTTGAGGGCTTCCGTGCATTTTGCTATAGTAACTTCATAACCCCATTGTGACAGGCTTCTGCTGAGCAAGCCACCGATGAAATCTTCATCCTCAATGATCAGGATTTCCTTCGCCATGACCAGCACCTCCCGTTGCCAAACATACAAGGCAGCCAAACAGAATTGAACCTTTTTGTGCCCATCCTCTCCCATAGGAACTGGGAAGGCAGTTCTGCCTTTCATTCCAACGTCTGTTAGAGGCGACTCGTTTTCATTTTAAAGGGGCTAGAGCAACCGCAATGACCGCTGTGGACTCATTTCAGTGCAGGCATGGTAGCAAATTTGGATACGAGACCACATATCTATTATACTACAGAAATTAATCTATTACAAAATGGATATGCCCAGTCTTGTTGAGGAGGCTGCGAGATATGACACTCAGAAAACGAAAACTCTGCCGAAGCCAACTTCGACAGAGCATGCAACGAGTTTAGTCTCGTTTATAGAAGACAATATGAAAGCTTGTTTTTAGCTCCTCGGGCAGGACTCGAACCTACAACCCGCCGGTTAACAGCCGGCTGCTCTGCCAGTTGAGCTACCGAGGAATATCGCAATTCTATTATATATAATATGGCGTTTTCCGTCAAATTTAACTGAGATAATCCCTCAGTCTCCGGCTGCGCAAGGGATGACGCAGTTTGCGCAAGGCCTTTGCCTCAATTTGCCGCGCACGCTCCCGTGTCACGCCCAACTTCTGTCCCACTTCTTCCAACGTGAGACTCTGTCCATCATCCAGACCAAAGCGCCAACTGAGCACACGACGTTCCCGGTGGCTGAGCGAATCGAGGACTTCCTTCATCTGTTCTCGCAGCAGCTGCCGTGAGGTTTCGTCAACAGGGCCAGGTATTGTCTCATCCTCAATAAAATCTCCCAAAGAAGTGCTGTCTTCTGTGCCTACGGGCATTTCCAATGACATTGGCTCCTGAACCATGCGCATGATCTCGCTGACTTTGGAAGCTGCTGCGCGCAAACGACGCTGCAAGATGGGATCAAGCGGCTTCCCCACGCTCATTGCTTCCTCAATAGCAGCGGTTTCCTCAGGAGTCAACAAGTCCATTTTCAGCGCAATTTCTTCCACAGTGGGCTCACGGCCCAACTCCTGTGTCAGCGTCTGGGAAGCACGAAGAAAGCGGTTGATGGTTTCAATCATGTGCGTGGGAAGGCGAATGGTACGTGCTTGATCAGCAATGGCACGGCTGATTGCCTGGCGTATCCACCAGGTAGCATACGTGCTGAACTTGTACCCTTTAGTGGGATCGAATTTTTCGACCGCATGCAATAGTCCGATATTTCCTTCCTGGACCAGATCGAGAAAAGACATGCCTTTCCCTACATACCTTTTAGCCAAACTGACGACCAGTCGCAGATTGGCTTCTGCCAGGCGGCGCTGAGCCAGTTCCCCTTGGCGTACCTTTTCCTGCAGTGCCCGTCTCGTCTCTTGGTCCAGTTTGCTCTGGCGCAGCATCTTACGAGCTTCTTGCCCCTCCTTGATAGCCCCTGCCAACCTTACTTCCTCGTCAGCTTGCAGAAGAGGCACCCGCCCGATTTCCCGCAAATACATTCGCAATGGGTCATCGAGCAATGCTTGCTCTCTTGCAGAGGCAGGGATGGACGAGAGCTCTAAATCGGTCAGAGGGGACTCCAATGATTGTCGCTCCTCTTCAGGGCTTAGTATCGCAATACCCATTTCCTGGAAGGCATGATACAAAGCATTGCGTTCTTCTATGTCTCGATCGGCATCTGGGAAGATCTCATCAACATCACGCTCTGTGACAAACTTCTGTTTTAACCCTTTGGCTATAAGCCGATCCTTTTTCTCTTCGCGGTCATCGTCTCTGACCATCTTGAACTCCTGCTAACTATATAGTTGCCCTTGTCGAAGAGGGCGTAGCGAGCTCTGTACTGCCTTTTCCTTTTGCAGACGCACCAACTGCATTGTCAGTTCATTCACTTTCCGGCCCCATTCCCGGGTTGCATCTGCGTCGCCTTGTGCTCGAGCATCCTCCTGTAAATAACGGATCTCCTCATTGCGACGAAGCAGATGCAATTCCCGCAGTCTCAACGCGCATCGGGCTGCATCCCGATCGGCCTGTTCATCAGACAAAAAAGCAATTTCTTCCATCAACCCCAACGTATCCTCGAGTGCCTCGCGCAAGGGAACTTCCACTTCTTGACGCAGCGCATTGATATCGAGGCCATGATGTTGTGTGATATGACTGGAGATCAACTCAAATAGAGCACGCTTCTCCGTTTCAGTCAGGTCCTCGCTGCTCAATGGCTCCATTCCCAGGCTGGCGAGCAGCGCATTCATGGACTCGAGTAGTTCAGGTCGCCTAAGCAGCAACAGAAGCACGTACTGCTCCAGGCCGAAAGTCAGTCCAGGTTGTGCTGAAAGTCGCCCATACCGTTCGACTGCAGTGGGAGGTCCTTGAGGAGCTGGTCTCTTGCTCTCCATCTCCTGCTGCAACATGCGCTCATCTACACGCAACATGCGGGCCAATTTTTGCAAGTAATGGGCGCGTTCCACCGGGCTGCCGATTTCCTTGATAAGTGGCAGCACCTCCCTGGCCGCTGCCACTTTGTCTTTGGGGGACTCCAAATCGAATTTGGATACGATGGTCTGCAGATAGTACTCCACTACAGGGAGAGCCTGTGCAACGAGTGCATCCCAATTCGTCACGTCTTCCTTGATCACCTCATCTGGGTCTCGGCCTGACGGCAGAGCCACGATGCGTATCTCTGCGTCTAATTGGTCCTCATAGCGAATCAACCCGCGCCAGGTTGGCACGGGCATCACCCGGTGATCCAAAGCTTCTTTGGCAACCTCTAGTCCTCGCATTGTAGCCTGATCGCCCGCTGCGTCAGCATCAAGAGCCAGAACCAAATTTTTTGTCAATTTCTTGATTACACGCACTTGCTTTTCGGTAAGCGCTGTACCCATCGAGGCGACCACGTTCTTGCGGCCATGCTGATGAGCCATAAGCACATCCATGTACCCCTCGACAATGACCACATAACCTTGCTCACGAATGGCTGTTTTTGCTTGGTCTATTCCATACAAGATACTGCTCTTATCGAAAATAAGCGTCTGTGGCGAGTTCAGATACTTGGGTTGTGCATCGTCCAGTGCCCGTGCTCCGAAGCCTACGACGTGCCCTTGGACATCGCGGATGGGGAACATGAGCCGCCCGCGGAAACGATCGTAATAGCCGCCCTCTTTGCGCTCTAATACCAGCCCTGCCTCTAGCAAATCTGACCAAGAGTAGCCTTTGCTGGTCAAATACTGCCCTAGAGCCTGCCATTCATCGCGCGCATAACCCAATTGGAATATATCGCGAGTCTGATCAGAAATACCACGTTTGATCAGATAATTTCTGGCGCGCACACCCTCCGGTGAGTTCAAAAGCAGGTAATGACAGTACTCCGCAGCAAGCAGGTTGATCGTTCGCAGGCGCTCCTTAAGCCTCCCTGTTCCTTCCTCTCCTTCGCGGCGTGGTTCGAGGGATACGCCAGCGCGTTCAGCAAGCAAGCGTAATGCTTCGCCAAACTCCATATTCTCGCGGCGCATGATGAAACTGAAAACATCTCCCCCTGTATTGCAAGCGCCAAAGCAATGCCAGGACTGGGTATCGGGAAAGACAACAAAAGATGGCGTCTTCTCGCTATGGAAAGGGCAAAGGGCCTTGTAGTTACGGCCCGCTTTTTTCAGTGGTACATAACTGGAGATGACATCCACAATATCCAGACGTTCCTTGATTTCATCAATAACGCCCATGATTTCAATCCCAATATCACGAACACCCAATACTAACTTTATGGTACAACAGCAATCCTTCCATGCTGCCCATCGGCGATGTAGACGCGCTCTGTCACGGGATCAATTGCCAGACCAAAGGCATAAACAGGTCCAACACCTGATGTCCTTTGCACGGTATGCAAAGTTTCACCCACCATCACCAAAAGTTCGTCAACCGTCGCGGCGTACAACAGACCCCGCAATGGATCAACTGCTATGCCATAGACCCCCAGGAGAGGTTCATCTTTGCTGCCTCGCCGGATCGAGATGATCTGCCCCGAAAGAGTGTCCACAACAGCAATAGCCCGATGTTTGGGCGATAGGGCATAGGTCACGTAGAGGCGATCACGAACTGGGTCAAGGGCGAGACCATGTGGATGCCCCAGTCCGCCCAGCTTCACTGAGTTCACGAGTGTCCAGCTGCGCTCATCCATCATGGACACTGTGTCCTCACCAGCATTAGCGACGTAGATTCGGTGCAGACCAGGATCATACAACACTGCGTACGGTGCATCGCCAACAGGCACACGCATTATTATAGCACAATTTTGTCTATCTACAACAATTAGTTCATCGCTGCGGGTAGCCGTCACATAGATATAATCTTCTCCTATAGCCACACCACTGGCACCAGGAATGCCCTGCACAATTTTCAGCAACTGATGCTGCGCACCATCAACCACGGCCAGGGCATCCATCTGCTGTAGGGCAGCATAGACATAGTTGTTGGTCGTATCAACAGCCAATCCATAGGGTGCACTTGGCAGCGGAATATAAGCAATGACCTGATTGCTGCGAGTTTCGATGCCCCAAATTGCCTTGCCCGCTGTCATATAAAGCAAGCCATTTGCCGGGTTGAGCGCTATGCTGTGGATGAAATCAGGAGACACGTGAGGTTCATCTGTTTGCCACAGCGTGTGTACAGCGGGCATAGAAATTGGAGTTGATGATATAATACCTTGCAACTCATAAGCGCTCTGAGACTGTACTTTCTCCCCAACACCATGAAGAATCACAGGCAAGAATAGACGTCTGGAAGGCGTGGGCTGCAATCCGCAAACTAGCAGTGAAACATCGTCCACGTACATGGCAGTTACACCACCCGTTCCGTCGTTGAAGACACCAAAGTAAATGCGTATATCGTAGCCTTTGAAATTATTCAGAGAATAGCGCTTGTAAATCCAAGACTGCGCATTGGAGCGCGCATAAAGCACCCATTCTGCTCTATCTCCGGCTTCGACACGCACATATTGCAAATCGCGTTCCGTATCTCCAGAGACGGGATAATACCAAAAGGTCAAGGTGGGGTCTGACGCATTCGCTGGCACATAGACATTTTGCCTAGTGGTCGAGTAGCTGTAGCGGTTGTTGCTCAATGACTCGATCCCCAGGCGCATCGAGCGCCAACCACGGTAAGCACGAGCCGTGGTATAGCCAGCGGGGTACGCAGTATTCGGGATATACCAAGCTTCATCATCCCACTCAAAGCTACCGTTGATGATCAAGTCTGTACATCCGCCCGTGGGGCTTGCCGTTGCACTCGGGGACGGCACGGTAGTTGGGGTTGGAGTCGCGGTGGGAGAAACGGTTATTGTGGGTGAACGGGTAGGTGTGGCCGTACAGGTCATGGTTGGCGACACTGTGCTCGTAGGTGTTGGGGTATAGGAAGCTGTTCGTGTTGGCGAAAGCGTGGGAGATGCGGTAGGGCTGGCAGTGGGGGTGAGCATCGCGCCACAGGCAAGCACCGCCACATCGTCCACATATACCGTTGTTAAACCCGCTAACCCATCGTTGTACACGCCAAACAGTACACGCACCGTCATGCCTTTGAAGGCATCCAACGAATGCTTGGAATATGTCCAAACTTGAGAGTTCTCACGGATGTTGCGCAGCCGTTGCAGTTCGATGTTCGAGGACACATGGTAGATGGAAATGTAACCGAAATCACCGCTGGTATCTGTTGATTGTGGGTAATACCAGTAAGACAGCCACACCGTGCTGGCATCGGCTGGAATGGTGATTTGCTGTGCGACTGTAGACCAACTGTAGATATTATTTCCCGAATCAATGCCTAGACGCATCGAGCGCTGACCACTGTACGCGCGAACTGTTGTATAGGCTGCTGGATGAGCTGAGGCTCCGATTTGCCAAGCCCCGGTTTGCTCAAAGCCACCGTTGTGAATTAGGTCCGGGCACGAAGTTGGCGTAGGAGTTACAGTAAACGTCTCCGTCGCGGTGGGACTTGGAGAAAGTGTAACCGTTGTTGTGGGCAGTTGTGACATCGTTGCACTAGGGGATGGAGACGGTGCAGCAGTTTCCGTTGAGACTGGCGTCAAAGAAGGGGTATTCGTTGGCACAAAGGTTGCTGTAGGTATCTCTGTCGAGGTTGCGCTGGCCGTTGGTGTAGCGCTGATAGTAGCAGAAGGAGAAGGGGTTTCAGTCACAACAGGAGTAAAAGTGAGTGCAGGAGTCCAGGTTGCCGTTGCTATAGCAGTAGCTGTTGGCGATGCAGTGGGCGTACGCGTTAGAGTTGGGGTTGGCGTGCGTGTCGGAGTAGGCACATATACCGTAACAGGAGCTACGCGCGTAAGCGATAGGGATGGAGCATTGCTGGCAGTAACCGAAACGTCATTGTAATATGTACCAGCGCTGCTTGCCGCGGTAACTTGAAAAGTAATGCGCATCACGCTGCTCACTGACGAGAACGATTTGTCCATTGCCTTGACTGCATCGAATTGTCGGTGGCCAACCCAATCCCATTTCCACCATGTTCCCTGAGGATCAACCAATTCATAAGGACAAACTCCAATGACTTCGGGCCACTGGCTCCAGTAATCACGAAAGGCGCGCACGATATAATCTGCGCGGTTGCTTTCATTAATCGGGGGATAAAGTACATCGTAGGCATTGTAGAGCTCGTAGCCAGTCTCGGTAAGCAGCACCTTAACCCCGCTGCGGCCATACTGGGTCAGCACTTCCAACTCGCGTTGATATAGATCAACAGCTGCCCAGCTATCGCCGGCTGTACCATTATGGATATTGTAACTCGGTGGTCTGTTTCCTGGATAGGGATGGCTGGCCCAAATATCGAATGCCCACAATGCAGATGGTACGTTGATGAGCATGGACCTCAAGTAATCCAGGTAATCATAATCGCCGCCTGGAGAAAGCGGAGCGTTTAGGATAACGACATGTGGATCTCCAAGAGTGCGAATAGCAGCCGCTACGTCTACCAAGAAACGCCCATACTCCGTAGGATTTGCTTGTCCCTCCCACTCCCAGTTAAGATTGGGTTCATTCCAGACTTGCACGTACAGGTTGTAGCCATCTCGCTTGGGCAGCCCTTCTACTACCTTACTGAATGCCCGCGCCCAAGAGCCGTAGCGCCCATCTGGATCAGGCTTGGGCTTGATCCAGAATTGTGGGGTGCTCGCTCCTGCTAGTCGGACGACTGGTATGAGCCCCCGATCATAGGCCTTGTTCACAAAATACTTCCAGCAATCCAAAGGGCCTTGCCAGGTGGGGTCAATCCAGTCCAATAACTGTGTGACATAACTGCCCGCGCCCATGAGCTCACGGGCGCGGTCTAGCTGGTAATCTATATAACCTTGGTCACAGGGATTCCAACGGCTTTGCACAAAGGTATGGATGCCATAAACACTGGCATTGCGCCCAGAGGGCAGGCGCAAACCGGGCGTTGGTTTGGCCCAGGTCAGAGTACGTCCGCTAATAACGGGGTCCGTTGTGGAAACGGTCACACCGTTCACCGTGATGCGGCTAGTGCCAGGGAGATAGGTGAAACCATCGGGCAGAGCATCCCTTATGGTGATGCCTTCTGCAGGCTCATTGCCGGCATTCGTCAAGGTGATGGTATAAGTTACGCGTCCACCAGCGGCTACGGTAGATGGAGTGGCAGATTTGCTGAGCGCGAGCTGCGGGCCAGTTGCAGCTCTTCCCCAACCTGGCAGTACAAGAATGAGCAGCAGTGCTGCTGCATACTTCCAAGATATCCACCGCTGATGCATTGTCTTCCCGGAATGTCTTCTTGTCGCCATATTACCTATCAGGTTATCATCGCTTCACGAGCGAGGCCGCATCCACATTGAACCGATGTGCTAATTTCCCCTGCTATTATTGCAGGCAACGGGGCATCTACCACCCCTGCATAGCATCCATGAAAGGGCATAGAGGGCTATGTTGCAGTATCCTCAAGCACCATTCTCGCTACCTTCTGTCCCATCTCCACGGCGTAGTTCGAGCCCCGGTCCCAGGGATAGACCTGGCTCATGCTGGCAAAGTACAAGCCCGCCACAGGCGTGCGTACGGCAGGGATCTGCTTGGAGTAATGGACAGGCACCACCGGTTGCGCATATTTACGCCGAAACAGCCAGGTGTTGCGCACCCAAGATAGCTCAAATTGGGGATTAAAGGCTGGCATGCTGGGCAGGAACTCTTGCAGGATCTCCTCCTTGCTCAAGCGAAAGTAGCGATGTTCTGGTGGGAGATAGGTCCCCAGGTAAACGATATAATCCCCACCATAGTGTTCTGGCGATTGATAGTTGGTGTGTTCCACAAAAGCCAGGAAGGGGAACTCCCCCTTAGGTAGGTTGATCCAATAGAAGCCATCCGTCATAGGATGCTTCAAAGCCAAAATGAGGGTCAACGCACCAATAGCACGCAGTCCGCGTATCTGTGCTGCATAATCCTCAGGCAGGTCCGGCGCCAGATGAAGCATCGTTTGCGGTGGAACTGTGGCTATCACTGCTTCAAACTCGTGCACAGCCTTTGCGGCATGAACGCGAATTCGCGGTGCGCTTCCTTCAATGCGCTGCACTGGTGTATTCAAGTGAATAACACCGCCTTGAGATTGAACCTTGGCCACCAGGGCATTGAAGAGCGTCTGATAGCCCCCAATATAGTAACCCAAGCGCGGTGTTCGCTTGTGAAATCGCGCCCAGAACCAGGCCATGTTGACTTCGCGGTAGTATTCTCCGAACTTGCCCGCGAGCAGTGGCTCCCAGAGTGCCTGGTAAGCCCGTTGACCAACATAACGAGGTAGCCATTCGTGCGCCGAGACCCGTTCCAGAGGTTGCCACTCTTGGGAGAGACGCAGGTAGAGGATTACAAGTCCAACACGCATTTTATCCGCAAAGGACAAGTAGGGATAGCGCAGCACAGCCAGCGGGCTATCAAAAGCATGAGCACCGCCTTTTTGCCAGATAGCAGTGATCGGCCTGGGGAAAAACACCTTGTCAGCAATCCCCAACTCCCGGTTGAAATTCAACAGAATGTCATCCGAGGCAAAGATGTGATGATAGAACATCTCCAGAGGCCATTCCCAATTCTCGTCTTGGAAGGTTCCGCTCAAGCCACCAGCCTGAGATGCCTGCTCAAAAACAGTTACCTTATGTCCACGCTTACTCAGTTCATAAGCTGCGGTTAGTCCAGTAAAGCCCGCACCAACAATGCCGATCTCCATGTCGCTGTTGCTCCCGTTAGCGTTCGTTTGTCACCACCCACTCCTGTTTCTATTCGGGCATCATGCCGGACAGAATTCTTTCCATAGCCATGGTATGGCTGCATACACCTCTCTGGGCAAAGAAGTGGCATCCACATTGCCATGCTCCTTGATCGTAGCGAACTGTGTAAGTGCCATGATCGCCACGAAAAATCACCTCAAATCGGAGGAAATGCACGCGCTCCTTCTCTTCTGCATATCGCCTTGCTTTTTCAATCTTGCTCACCATTCCCGAGTCCATGAACCCTCCTTAATTGGCAACGAGTCCAATCAGGTGCCACTCAGTCTTTTCTTCACCAAATCAATATTTCCGATAGACCACGGATCAACCTGGTACAGCATCGCCAGATAAAAACTGACATAATCGCCGAAAAGCACCAGTGATAGCATTTGAGCCAGTTTGCTGCACCCACGCGCTTCAACCACATCGAAAGCGAAACCATCCCGCTGCAGTAGTTCGCGCACGACGTCGAAACGCATTTGCATTCGTGGATGGTGCAACGAAGAAGTCAACATCACTACATGCACATACTGCAGCAAATAAGACGGCGCAGGGTAGCCTGCCACTGTGTTGTGGCAAAGTTCGGGAAACACGTCGAAAATGGCCCATGTCTTGGCATTTTCATTAAATTGTCCCTTCCAACGACGTGCCACCTCGCTCAAATGCTCTGCGCCATATACGACCGGCACCCGCCCGTAAAGCTTTTCGGCCAGCGCCTTTGCCGCATTGCTTGTTACAGGTACTGTCTCTTTGATCTGCGCTTGCCACTCGCGCATCACGGTGATCGCCTCTGCTACATCAGCTGATTTATCGTTCACCAATCCTAAATGCTGTACAATGCCCAACAAGGCCATAAGAGCGCAGCCCACTGCAGCCCGGGGCTGTGTTTTATAGTGGCATAGGTGCAAAGGTAGGCCGTGCATACGCGTGCGCCGCGCCAGTTCACCCCCTGTGGTGATAGACAGCAGCCGTGCTCCGCGTTGTAAAGCTTCGTCAAAACCGCTTAGCGCCTCCTCGGTGTCACCGGAGTAACTGCAGGCAATGACTAAAGTGCGCTGATTAACAAAGGCCGGCACGCCATAATCGCGGTGCACAATGCACGGGATAGGACACTCCTCAACAAGTAGAGCGCGCAACAAGTCACCACCGATGGCTGAGCCACCCATACCCAGGATGACGATTTGGTCCACCTGGCGATAGGTGTCCGGTAGCACGATGTCCTGGATCTCATCCCAAGCGTCCTCACATTGCTGCGGCAGTCCCGCGATGTGGTTTAGCATCCTCTGCGGATCGAGCACAGAGAAGTTTTGAGGCGCATCCAAGTCAAACATTCGTTTCTCTCTCTACATCGTGATGAGGTTGGTCTGTTCTTGCAATGCAAGGCGATAAACTGCACGTTTAGGCCACCGCGCCATTCTGGAGACCTGGCTTACGGCATCGCGGCGACTCAGCCCACTGTGGATCATCTCACGCAATACCCTTCGCACGCGAGATTCTTCCCAGGCAGGTTCCTCACGGTCGGGTGCACCAGCGAGCACCAAGGTGAATTCCCCACGCGGAGTACTCTGTCGAAAATGAGTCAACGCGGCGTGGACTGTCCCGCGCCAAATCTCTTCGTACTTTTTGGTCAATTCACAGGCAACCACCAATTGCCTATCACCGCAAATGGTGTAGATATCTTCCAAAGCGGCTAACAGGCGGTGTGGTGTCTCAAAACAGACAATCGTGCGCGGTACTTCGCGTATGGAAGCCAGCGTCCGCTGTCGCGCCAGGCGGCGTCGTGGGAGGAAACCAAGGAAAACAAAGCTGTCCGTGGGCAGACCCGATACTGCCAAAGCAGCGAGGACAGCCGATGGCCCTGGCACGACTTGCACGGGTATACCAGCAGCAATCACAGCCTGGACCAGGCGGTATCCAGGATCGGATATAGTGGGCATGCCTGCTTCTGAAACCAGGGCCACGTCTTGAGTTTCTAGAGCGCGCAGGATCTCTTCCTGTCTGACTAATTCATTGTGTTCAAAGAAACTGATCATTGGCGTGTGAATGTCATAGCAAGTCAGGAGTTTGGCTGTTGTTCGCGTATCTTCAGCGGCAATTAGGTGCGCCTCGCGCAATACGCGCAGTGCACGCAACGTGATGTCCTCTAGATTCCCAATTGGTGTCGCTACAACATATAACACGCCCATTAGATAAAATTATAGCAGAGAGATCGCCTCACGCCCAAGAGCACTATCATGGAGGCTATCACACCTTCACGGGTTAACCTCGAGATAGGCGGCGGAAGAGATTGCGCCATTCGCCTTTCTCCCAGACAACTAGTAGTGGTACAGCGGTGAAGATAGATGAATAGGTGCCACTGATCAAGCCAATCAGCAGAGTGGCGATAAACTGGCGGATGGTCGCTCCCCCGAAGAACAGGATTGCGATCAGAATAAAGATAGCATTCAATTGCGTGGCCAGAGAGCGATGTATTGTTTCCAACAAGCTGCGGTTCACGATCAACTCGTAGGGTTCGCCACGACGCTTGGGAATGTTCTCTCGGATGCGGTCAAACACCACAATAGTATCTTGTACTGAATAACCGGTCACTGTGAGCATGGCTGTGAGAAACAGCGCATCGGCTTCCCAACCCAGCACCAGGCCAAAAATGGAAAAGGCCCCCATAGTAACCAAGACATCGTGCAGAGTTGCTGCAGTGGCACAAATGCCATAACGCAAAGCGTTAGGCACTTTTCGCCATGCAAAGATGATAAAACTCATAATCACAACAGCGGCTGCAGTAATAGCCATTGTGGCGCTGCGTGTGACCTCGCGCCCCACGGTGGGGCCTACCTGATCGAAACGCAGCTCGGTTAATGGGCCAAATCTCGCGGTCAAATCAGCCTGAATCTTGGCCTTCTCCCCCTCTTCCAACTCCTTCGAACGGATAAGCACTGTTTTAGCATCTAAGGTGGTTTGCACCAAAGTATCACCGTAGCCGTGCTCAACAAATACTTGGCGGACCTCAGCAGGCATCACTGGTTGCTCAAAGGCCAATTCCATGAACGCACCGCCGGTAAAATCAATGCTCAATCGCACTGGACTGCCAAAACGCAACATGGAAATGCCCATAGCGATAAGGCCCGTAATAATAATTAGACCCGAAATCAAAAAGTACCAATATCGCTTGCTAACAATGTCTGTCATGATACCTCCACGAAAAGGTGAAACTCAAGCACTGCCAAGGGCTGCTTTCTGGATATCGGATGAATGCTTCAGATACTACAAGCCAATCAGCCACTTGCTGTCGCGCAGATTCTCACCCCCAATGGCGTAAAGCACACGGATAATAGTGCGCGTAACGGTAATTGCGGTGAACATGCTGACCAGCACGCCTAGGAAGAGCGTTACCGCAAAGCCCTTGACCATGCTCGCACCGAAGTTTGAACCAAACCAGTAGAGGATTACACAGGTAATCAGGGTGGAAAGGTTCGAATCTCGGATAGAGGTCCAGGCGCGATCAAAACCAGCCTGGATAGCCGAACTGAACCGTTTCCCTTGGCGCAGTTCCTCCTTCATGCGCTCAAAAATCAAGATGTTGGCATCGACTGCCGTACCCACTGAAAACAGAAAGCCGGCTACACCGGGTAAAGTCAGCGTCACCGGGATCAACTTAAACAAACTGAAAGTAACCAAGGCGTAGATAACCAGCGCAATGTCAGCAATAAAGCCATGTAGCCGGTAGTAAACCAACATGAACGATAAGACAATAATGACGCCAATAATGCCTGCGCGGGTGCTCTTTGCGACCGAGTCTTGCCCAAGAGTGGGGCCCACGGTACGGTTTTGAATGACTTTCAGCGGCACAGGCAGTGCCCCGTAGCGCAATTGGATGACAATGCTGCGTGCCTCAGACAGTTTAAAATCACCAGTGATGCGGCCCGAACCTTCGGTAATAGCGCTCTCAATGCGTGGACACGAGATGATCACACCGTCCATCGCAATAGCCAGATACCGTCCGATGTTGGCAGCGGTATGAGCGGCAAAAATTTGGGCGCCTTCTTCAGTCAAGGTGAAATTGATCTGGGGCCTACCATATTCGTCCTGACCAACCTGTGCAGATTGTAGATGTTTTCCGGTGATCACCGTACGGAAAACGCGGGGACGTGGAGTTGGCGAAGGTGTCGCTTCGACTTCAGCAGTGGGGGAGATAACCTCGGCGGGTGTGACTGTTGTGGTTGGCGTAGGCGTCTCTATGGCCAGAGCTGTGCTTGTCGCAGTTGGTTCGGGAGTAGGTGTTGGGATACCAAACTCGCCACTTTCGCGGAAGCTCGTCTGGACTTCCAAGCCTGCAGGCAGAAAAGTATTGCCAGCGTCTATGAATTCCAGGAGACCTGTCTGCCGTAAAGTGGAAATGGCTAGCTCAGGATCTTGAATGCCTGGCAATTCTACCACGACCCGATTGGAGCCTGCTAACTGCACAAGGGGTTCTACCACTCCCAGGCCATTAACGCGATTGTCAATGATGCCCTTTACCGCAGCCATGGCATCTGCGTCCACTTGCTGCCCCGGAGGCAAATCGGCCTCAAGTACAACTTGTACACCACCCTGCAAATCCAGGCCGCGATGCACCTTGATATCGCGATCAAAATGGATGGGGCCAAAGTGGATGTGCAAACCAGGGTTATTTGGCCAGACAATCCAAATTGCAATACCCGTCAAAACGATGATGAACATCAATAAAGTTATATCACGCTGCTGCATTGATTTCCTCCACAGTTTGGAGCAGGCAAATAATAGCCACACCCGGCAGGGGTGTGGCCGGTTTAGCCCGTTCAGGTTGCTCGATTATAGGCTATCCTTACGGACCTGTCAAATCATTACTGCGCTTGGGTGCATAATGCTCCAGGAAGTCCGTGGCAATTTTCAACACCTGCAATTCAGTCAGGTCATCGGTCATAATGTATAGATCGCAATGAGCGCGGGCATGGGCCAAACGCCGCCGTTGCTCCTCCACGCATCCTACCACATAATGGCGCTGTCCTCGACGATAAACAACCTCTTCACTAGCATCCAGGTAAATCAGCACATCTGGGCGTGAGATGACCTGCCACATGTAAGGGACTTCCGAATGCTCCTGACCACATTCACGAACTTCATAGCCCAACTTGCGCAACGCTTCCGCCAACACTGTCTTGCCACTTCCACAGATGCCTACCAGGACTATACGCATATATTGTACCTCTCATCCCGCTATAGGCGTGGCAGGTAAGACCTTTCAGAAAGGCGGCAACGGGAAACGAACGGTCAGACGCCGGATATTGTCCACTGCTTCACTTGGTACGAGAGCGAGCACGAGCACGCTCATGTCGTCTTGTGGGCGTCCTCGATCCAATTCCATGGCACGAGCTAGAATCACATCAGCCAATAGGGAAGCAGTGCATTGACTTTGCTTGAGCTGATGGGCAACGCATTCCACCACGTCAAAGGAGGTACCAAAGCGACTTCCTGCATCAAGCACGCCGTCGGTGAAGGCAACAACCCAGATGTTTGCTGCTATCGGGATTTCAGTAATGCTAGGTTTGGTGCTAGCATAGATACCAATAGCCTGGCTCGGCTCATTGAGCATACGCAAACCGTCTTTATCCACTAATAGTACTGGGCAATGACTGTTACGGGATATGACCAGCGTGCGTGTGACCAAATCAAGCGAAACCATGCTGAGTTCAGCGGATACTTTGCCTTGGTGGTAGGCACGCAGATAGTCATGCGCCGCTCTAGCTGCCGCGCCATCGCGTATACCTTCTGCTAGCAACGAGATAGCTTTGCGTGCCACCAGGTTGCTGATACGCTTGGCGGATTGTCCACTGCGCTGACCATCCACTAGAACCAGCGATAGCCCGCCATGAGGGCGTTCGATCATCTCCAAGGTGTCGCCACTTTCACTGACAGCATACTTGTTGACCTTGGCCACGCCAACTTGCAATTCAAGTTCAGGGTTTTCATTTGATCCTTGCATATTCATCATTATACTTTTTGCTCCCCTTTGTTCAAAGGCAAGAAGCAATGAGCACTACAGTCGTATCGAAATTGTAGCGTTTTTGACAAAGCTCTGCAGCAAACTTATAATAAAAATACAGATGGCCACTATGGGAATCACATTCAGCATATGTTGGACCTTCTGGGGGTGGATAGGCACAGCTATTTCTGCACACGGGCTAGTTGGCACCACCTTACCATCCCGTACGCCTGAGGAAGCACTGGCCCCTTTGATACACCGATGGCCGGGTGCTCAAGAGGGTATGGATCCTCGCCTGATGGCCCTGCACGAAAAATTGCAGCGCTATTTTCGAGGCGAGCTTGTGGACTTTCGAAATGAAGTCCTTGACGTGCGCCAGGGCACGGACTTTCAAGTTCGTGTCTGGAGTGTGGTTCGTTCTATCCCTTGTGGACAGGTTCGTTCCTATAGCTGGGTAGCAGCTCAGGTCAGCTCCCCTCAGGCAGCTCGAGCTGTGGGACGGGTTATGGCCACCAATCCGTTTCCCATTGTTGTGCCATGCCATCGTGTCATAGGGCAAAATGGCCAACTAATCGGTTTTGGTGGCGGGCTTGAGATGAAGCGGCGTCTACTTGAGCTGGAGGCAGCACAAGTCCAGGGCAGACCTTTTTATGTGTAAGTGGCCAATAGATCGTTACCAGCCTCTTTGTCACAAGCGAGCAGCAGGTCGGTACTAATTGGGTCGAGCAGGATAGGTGGTAGCAAGGCGATATGCTCATCCCCAGTATACCCCAAATGG
>JACIWW010000036.1 GCA_014360905.1 Chloroflexota bacterium | reverse complement strand
TGGGATGCGCTGGAGTCGAGCTGGGCTAGAACGCCTGGCCCCAATTCGAGCTGCTATCCTCAGCAAACGTTTCCATGAAGTGTGGACAGCCGTTTACAACTCGCCCCTAAACTGAAATGCACCCGGCTGAAATGCTTACTTGACTCCGCAGAGCCCGTTGGTATAGATAGGATGATTCACTATGCCAATTTGACCACACGGCATAGTTGGTTATAATAGATATCGTAACGAATTCCTATAGGCCTGAGTAGCTCAGTCGGCAGAGCAACCGCCTTGTAAGTGGTCGGTCGGGGGTTCGATTCCCCCCTCAGGCTCCAGCAGCAATAACTGCTTGGTCATGCAAAGAACAAAGCACTGGCCTGCGTGGAACCCAATATAGGGCTAAAGAACCCTTCACAAGCCATCTGATATAAGTTCATATGCGCTTGGGCAGGTAGCGAAGTGGACAAACGCGGCTGACTGTAAATCAGCTGGCTCAGCCTTCGGTGGTTCGAATCCGCCCCTGCCCACTATGAGTAAGACGACCGCCTATTACCCTTAGTAGTAAATAGGCGGTCTTGCTATGTTCGGCTGTTGTGTTGCTGGCCGGGCCTGTGGCCATTCAGGGTCGCATAGGAACTGCATCCAATTGATTCCTGCGAACTTGCACCTCATCATGTCAATGCTGGCGTCCCTCAGCACTATAGAACAGTGGAGTAATGTGTCAAAAGTCAAGAGCAGAATGGAATATGCAACGCGAGCCGGACTTTTCCACACAGTTTGTTTTCGTTTGACACCTGGCAGTTATAGACACTATAATGGCTTCGAAACAACTCAGAGGTCATGACAATCTACCACTGCTCAAGGAGGAGAAGATGGAACCCTTTCAGCCCCAGGTGCTTTCTTACGAAGAGATCCGCGCTCTGCTGACAGAGGTCTCCCCGGAGGAGTTCGAACAAGCCAAGGCCCACTCGCTGACCCGCCTCAAGCGCCAGATCCTCTACGAGGGCGTTCCCGGCAGCGCCATCGTCCGTGACACGGATGGCAACGAGTACATTGACTGTACCTCTCAAGCATGGTCGCTCAATGTGGGCTATTGTCATCCCGACGTGCTGGCTGCAGTTGTGGAGCAAATGCGCCACCTGACCCACGTTCGTTACAGTTACGCCACTATCCCCCGCATCAAACTCCTTAATCGCCTACCGCAACTCTTCCCCGGCAATCTGAACAAGGTAGTCCTGAACAACCAAGGTGGCGGAACAACAATTGAGGCGGCCATGAAATTAGCCATGATCAACAAGCCCGGTGCATCCACCTTTTTGGTGGCCTACCGTAGCTATCATGGCTGCACGCTTGTGACCCTGGCAGCCAGCCATTACATGCCCGGCCTTTTGCGTTTTTCTGGCTTTGGGCTCGACCATCTGGTCAAATTCCCATACCCTTATTGTTATCGCTGCCCTGTTGAAAAGGAGCCACGCACTTGCGGCCTGGCTTGCCTGGACTGTGTCGAGCAAGCCATTCGCTATGGCGCCAACACGCCCATTGCCGGTCTGATTATCGAGCCCATGCAAGGCGCTGGCGGACAGATCCCGACCCCGCCTGGCTACCTAGCAGGCCTCAAGGAAATCTGTCAACGACATGGCATTTTCCTCATCTTTGACGAGAGCCAGACAGCCTTTGGCCGCATTGGAGCTATGAGCGCAGCCGAATACTACGGTGTCGTTCCCGACATGCTGGTTCTCACCAAGGGGCTAGGAGGTGGTTTCCCGGTTGGGGCACTTCTGGCTCGCGAGGACCTAAAAGGGTTTACTGCCGTAGAAGAGCACACTACCTTTGGCTCTAATCCGGTTTCTTTCGCCGCTGCCTTGGCCACCATCGAGGTCATGCTGCGACTTGACCTACCTGGACGGGCCAAACGTCTTGGTGAGTATGCCACGGCACGCCTGCGGCACATGCAGGAACAACACCCGCTCATCGGTGATATACGCGGGCCAGGACTATTTATTGGTGTAGAACTAGTAGAAGATCCCCAGACAAAAAAGCCGGCCACGGAGCGCGCCACAGCACTGGTGGAATTGGCTATGCTTTACGGGGTTATCTTCGACGTGGACATGCCTGATTTAGTCAACGGCCTGCCAACACGCCGCAATACGATCAAGATCAAGCCACCGTTGACGATCACTGAAGAACAATTGAACCGTGCGCTGGATGTATTCGAGAGTGTTTTGAAGGAAGTAGAACAGTTCTCAACGGAAGATCTTGTGCAGATTCGCGAGCAAATGATAGAAGAAGCCATGCCAAGGTAGCAACACGCAACATGACCGCGGAACACGAGATGGAGAGTGAGGCATGACCCAATATATCATTGCCCACGACGTGGGCACGGGCGGCAACAAGGCGGTACTCGTGGATACAGAAGGAAACGTGCACGCCACCACCTTTGCCCCCTATCCTATCTCCTATCCCTGCCCAGACTGGGCCGAGCAAGAGCCAGAGGATTGGTGGCGTGCAGTGACCGTTACGACCCGTCAGGTGCTGGAACGAGCCAAAGTCGCAGCCCGCGACGTTTTGTGCATGGTATACACCACGCAGATGCTAGGCATTGTCCCTATGGGCAAGGATAAACAGCCGCTGCGTCCAGCCATTATCTGGCTGGACTCGCGCGCCCCAGAGCAGGCCGAGCGTATCATGCGCAAATTCCTTGGCCGCAAGGTTTTTGCCTTGATTGCTGGCGCAGAACTTTCCGGAAAAGATGGCCTGCCCAAGCTGCTATGGCTCAAGGAGCACGAGCCACATATCTACACGGCGATGAGCTGCTTCCTGGATGTGAATGGGTATCTCATCTACCGCGCCACCGGCAACATAGTTTTTGAATGGTCCTGTGCTTCTGCCTTTGGCTTCGACCTCAAAAAGAAAGATTGGTTGCGGGGAATTATCCGTTACATTGGGCTGGACATGGACAAATTTCCACCTCTGGTGCGCTCTATTGACCAAGCAGGCAGGTTAACAGCGCAAGCGGCAGCAGAATGTGGATTGCAGGAGGGTACCCCGATCTTTGGCGGAGGCGGAGATGCTCCTGGAGCAGCAGTTGGTGCTGGAGCGGTAGTCGAAGGAGATGGCCATATCTATTTGGGAACCTCTGGCTGGGTTGGCGTGACCACATCCAAGACGCCTACGGGTCGTCACGGTGTAGCCACGCTGCAATCCGCCGATCCTAACAAGGCACTGCTGTTTGCTGAAATGGAGACGGCAGGAGCATGTTTGAAGTGGATCGCCGACGAATTTTATAAAGCCGAGCAGGCTGACCCAAACATTCCCAATGTCTATGCGCTAATGGATGAGAAAGTGAAAACAATCCCGCCCGGCTCCGACTTTCTGATCTGCACGCCCTGGCTCTATGGCGAACGAGCGCCAATCGCAGATACCTGGGTGCGAGGCACTTTCTTCAACCTGAGCGCTGATCATACCCGAGAACATCTCCTGCGGGCAGTGTATGAAGGAGTGGCCTACAACTTACGCTGGATGATCGAGATTGTAGAAACAACCTTTCGCTTCCCACTGCCAACGTTGCGCATCATTGGTGGTGGTGCGCGGGGCAAACCTTGGATGCAGATCATTGCCGATGTGACTGGCCGACGTGTTGAGACAGTCGCCAATCCGCAGGAGGCAGGGGCAGTGGGAGCAGCGCTTACTGCTGCTGTCGGCCTGGGGTTATACCCTGACTTTGAGTCGCTGAAAAAAGTCGTATGCGTGGAGCACGAATTCGAGCCCCAGGCCGATAACGCAGATACCTATGCAGTTCTTTATCAAGCCTATCAGCGGTTGTATACTTCTCTGCGCCGCCTATACCGGGATGTGAATGAGGTGCGCTTCCGTGTCTGTCAGCCACCACAGAAACCGGTGTAGGCTGCCTATCCCGCAGTGAATGGCTCGCACGCCACCCAAGCAGGGCACGAGTGCATGGCCTGCGGGTGCCGAGCAAGTCCAAAATCAGCGCTAGGGCTATCATAAAGTCGTGCAAAAGGATATCAATAAACCAAAAAGGAGAGCAATATGACTGCGACAATTCTGAACGGTCGAGAATTGGCCAAGACGATGCAAGAAGAGATCACTGCCGAGGTTGAAGCATTCAAGTCCCGCTACAATGTGGTTCCCACCATTGCAGTGGTGCGGGCGGGCGAAGATCCTGCTTCAGTCAGCTATGCCAAGGCGATCGAAAAAGCCTTTAATGGCCGCGGAATGGGATTTGCTCTGCATACATTGCCGGAAACAGCAACACAGGACGAGATTGTAGCCTTGGTTGCCGCCTTGAACGCTGATCGGAATGTTCACGGCATCATGGTACAGGAGCCATTTCCCAAAGGAATCAACGAGGCAGCAGTGAAGGAGGCTCTTTCTCCAGACAAGGATGTGGATGGCGTGCATCCCGTGAATACTGGCCGACTAGCTCAAGTAGCACCGGTAGGACGGCCACCCATGGTCGAGCCGTTTTTCGTTCCTGCCACACCTGCTGGTGGACTAGAGATACTCAAGCGCTATCAAGTCCCATTGCAGGGGAAACACGCCGTGGTTGTGGGTCGTTCAAATATCGTGGGCAAGCCCATGGCTATGCTTCTATTGCGCGAGAATGCGACGGTAACCATTTGTCATTCACAGACAACAGACCTGGCTGCCGTGTGCCGCAGCGGTGACATCCTCTGTGCGGCTGTGGGGCGTGCAAAGATGATCAAGGGCGATTGGATCAAACCCGGCGCAGTGGTCATTGATTTTGGCGTCAACTTTGTGGACGGTCAAATGTGCGGCGATGTGGACTATGAAGCTGCACTGGAAGTGGCAGGGATGATCACACCCGTACCGGGCGGCACAGGCCCAATGACCAACATCATGCTAATGCGCAATGTGCTTGAAGCTGCCAAAAGACAGATGGAAGCATAGATCTTGCGCACCATGTTATAAGCCTATACGCCACCGTATTTGGGGAGAGTACTGAAAAACCGGGATGGTGAGCTACAGTCCTCCTTATGGAGGTGGAAACAGCCCCACGCTCATGGCTTATGCTACCCCCACTGGTTAACCCGTTCTGTCTTGCACTCCAAACGAGGCTTTTTCAATATCCCCTGCAGTGGTGTTCTTTTGACTTTTCAAGCAATCGTATATATATTCTGGGCAAGGAAATGCCGAGTTATCTCAGAGGCTAATGCAGATGGGCGAGTTAGGGGAAACTCTGCGCAAGGCGCGTGAAGCCAAAGGCTTATCTCTAGCGCAGGTGGAGGAAGCAACCAAAATCCTCAGTACCTACTTGCAGGCGCTGGAAAATGAGGAGTTCGAACGCCTGCCTGCTCCTGTTTACGTGAAGGGCTTCCTGAGAAACTATGCCATTTACCTGGGTCTCGATCCACAGCAGGTGCTTTCTCTATACTCTGCACCCGCCGCACCTGCTGCAGCGGCACCTGCCTTCAGCGTGCTGAATGAACCCCTTGAGCCAGTGACACTGCGCTCGCTGTGGCCGCTGGGGTTGGTCGTGTTGGCTGTTGTTCTGGCTGTCTTGGGCTGGTGGGGGTACCAGAGATACCGTGGTAGAGCGCCCTTTGCACTGGCATGGCCGTTGGCGCGTGCTACTGCTACAGCCACTCCTACTATTGCGCCTCCGACGCCTACCCCAACACCGCCCCCGCCTACGCCAACGGCTTCGCCGTCACCAACCTGGACCGCTGTTCCCACTCCTACTTCTACCCCAATGCCGACCACAGTGGGCCTGGAATTGAGCGTCGAAATCGTAGGGGAGCGGGCTTGGCTATTGGTGATTGCAGATGATGAACGGGTCTTTGCTGGATTCCTCGAACCTGGAGCCAAGAGCACCTGGACTGCGCGTGAACGAATTGTGCTGCGCAGCGGCAAACCCGCTGCCACTCTGGTGACACTGAACGGTCAGGCCCTCGGGCCATTGGGTCCGCCGGATGAGGTCGTTGAACAAGAGTGGATTGTGCCGGGAACGCCCACGCGCACGTCAATGCCAACCGCAACCCCTTGAGATGCCACACAAACTGCATGGTTCTGCGCATAAGTCGGCAAGCAATCTGCACTGCCTCGCTGTTCTATCTTTTGAACGCATATGAGAAAGCGCTTCTATCTTCTCTCGTTAGGATGTCCCAAGAACACTGTGGATGCGGAGGCCATGGCTAGTCTGCTGCAAGAAGCAGGGTGGCGCAAGGTAGAGCAGCCCGGTCGTGCCGATTTGTTGATCGTGAACACCTGCGCTTTCATAGAGCCCGCGCGAGAAGAATCATATGCTGCGCTGCAGAAACTGGCTGAGCGCAAGCGGAGTGGCCAGGTTCTGCTGGCTGCTGGATGCCTGCCACAACGCTATGGGGTAGGGGTGCGACGTGCAGTGCCAGGCGTGGATGGCATTCTCGGTACCAGAGAATGGGCGAACATCAACTTGTGTGTTGCCCAGCTGTTTGGCCTAGCAGCAGAGGCTTCGGTACGACCTCGCGGTGAGGTATCCGTTGTCACCCCCATGCGCCGCCAAGCGCAAGGCCCCAGCGCTTATTTGAAGATTGCCGATGGCTGCAGTGCGCCATGCGCTTTTTGCGCTATACCCCTCATCAAGGGGCCACAGCGCAGCAAGACGCGCAGGGCTGTCCTGGAGGAGGCTCGGCAATTGGTTGAACAAGGAGTACTGGAGATCATCCTGATTGCCCAGGATACGACGGCATACGGCCGCGACCTGGGGGAGAAGGATGCTCTGTCCTCTCTCATTGAGGATATGCTGGCAACTGTGCCCCAGCTTCCTTGGCTGCGGGTGATGTACACCTATCCACAGCATATTACTCCACGCCTGATTGAAATCATGGCTCGCCACCCCCAGGTCTGTCATTACCTCGATATTCCATTGCAACACGCCCATCCCGCTACCCTGCGCCGTATGCAGCGCTCCCCTGATATAGCAGGCGTGCGGCAGTTGATCGCAAGGCTGCGCCAAGCCATGCCCGACATCGCTCTGCGTACAACCTTCATCGTGGGCTATCCTGGTGAAACAGAAGAAGAGTTCACCGTGCTGCTGGACTTTATGGCAGAGATAGCTTTTGATAAGGTGGGCGCTTTTATCTACTCGCCCGAGGAAGGCACCGCAGCGGCTAGCCTGCCCAATCCGGTACCCCGCGAAGTAGCTGAAGAGCGCTACGCGCGGCTGATGGAGCTGCAGCGTGGCATATCGCTGACACGCAACCAGATGCAGGTTGGACGCACGCTAAATGTGCTGGTCGAAGGGTTTGGAGATGGCTTGAGCGTTGGCCGCTGCTATCGCGACGCGCCAGAGATTGATGGCTATGTGCTCATGCGCGGCGAATGGCCGGTAGGACAAATGGTCAAAGCCAAAATTGAACGCGCTTTGGAGTATGACCTGGAGGGTCGCGTCCTATCTTGCTGATGAGAAACCAGGTTTGGGAGAAAAACCTGGTTTCTCTTTCCTATTCTATCGTCCCCGTAGTTCTCGCAACTTGGCATCTATCTCGGCAACGCGCACTTGTTCCGCCAGCCAGAATTCCGGGTTGCGTTGCGCGTTCAATTCCTCGATAGTTTTGCCCTGTTGTTCCACCCAAGTGTAGTATTTCAAGTTGTGCCAGCGGCTGCGCGCCTCGCGTGTGCCTTCCATGATCCAGTCCAATTTTTGATTGTGGAAGATGCTTACCAGCCTCACCTTGGCTTCTGTTTCGTCCATCTTGCCATAGGTAGCGGTCAATTGCGCCATGACCGAATGGTAGCGGTCAATAGCGTCAGTCAGAATCGTAACGATGATGTCATCCTTGCCAAAACCATAGAATTTGGCAGTTTTGATCGCACCCAACACGTTGCACACACCAGAGATGCCAAAGGTTTCGGCCATCAGGTGCACTGTATTCTCAGGAATGCCATAGTCCTGGGTCAGCACGCGCCAGCCGGCGACCTCGGTCAACAATTGGAGCCCCTTTTTGCATTCCAGGTCGTCAATGCACATCAGGGCATCCATGTTCCATACGTTGTGGATCCACGTAGCGTGCTTGTCACCGATGCCTTGGATATCATGCCCGCCATAGCCGTTGCAGAAAAGTGTCGGACACTGGATAGGCTCCAAACCGACGATCTTGTGCTCTGGCCAGATTTGCTTGAGGCGGTCACCAGCGGCGATCGTCCCTGCTGAACCCATCGCCGAGACGTAGGCTGCCACTTTCCCTTTGCCAATGCCCTGCTGTTGTAACTCAGTAGCGAGTTCCGCAATAGTATTTCCAGTAACATAATAATGAAAGCGGTAGTTGCCAAAGACCTCGAACTGATTGAGGATGCGAATGCGTTCAGGATCGGCAGCTTTCAGTTCTTTGCACTTGTCGTAGATTTCCTTGACATTGCTCTCACAACCTGGTGTAGCGATAACCCGCGCTCCGTAACGGCGGATAATCTCGAAGCGCTCTTTGCTCATCTCCTCGGGTAGGATGACCACGCTGTCAAAACCCATACGGCAACCAACATAGGCCCCGCCAATGCCATAGTTGCCGGTCGAGGGCCAGACCAAGGTGTGGATGGTAGGATCTACTTCACCAAATAGCTCCTTTTCAATCAGCACGGAATAGGTCGCACCGACTTTATGGCTGCCCGTGGGAAAATCTTTGGAGTAGAGCACGACAATCGGCGCTTCGACGTTGGTTAGTTGCTTGGGTAAGACATAGGCATATACCTTGCCCTGGGGCGAACGCCATGTGATGTTGTACAGGTTAATAGGATCGAGTGGGTCTTTGATGCGCATTTCCAGTGCACGCTGGCGCACTTGTGGGTCGATCTTATCCGGGTGCAGCATCTCTTCGAAAGTAGGACCGGTAATTAGTTTGCTTGCTTTCGCCATTATTCATCTCCTTGTCTTCATACATTTGGTGACATACAGCTCTACTTGAATAGGCAACAGAACGCTTCGCGGAAAGCACAAGGGCTCTGCTTTCCGCGAAGCGTCCCTTGTCTGTCAAGAGGACAAATAGCCATATTAGCAGGCGGGACAAAACACATTCCACGAATTTGTCCTGCCTGCGCACCCTGCGCGAAAGCAGAACATGCAGGGATGCGGGTTAGCGCATTACCAAACTCATCACAGCTTTCTGTACGTGCAGTCGGTTCTCTGCCTCATCGTAAACAACAGAACGCCACCCTGACTTTGGATCGGTGTTGTCAATCACCGCATCCACGACCTCCCAGCCACGGTCAGCGGGCAGGCAGTGCATGTAGATGGCTTCTGGGTCAGCCAGGGCCATGTACTCTGGTGTGGCCTTCCAATCTTTGTGGCGATCAAAGATCTCTTGAGCGAGTTTCGGGTTGTCCTCACCCACTGGTGGCTTGAACATCTGCACGGGAGCCCAAGCCTTGGGATAGAGCACGTGCGCACCCTTGGCAGCCTGCTCGAAATCATGCACGATGCGGAAGGAAGAACCGTTCACTTTAGCATAGTTCTGGCAAGCCTGAATGACCTCGGGATCTAGCTCCATTTCCGGCGGATGAGCGAGTGTTACATCCATGCCCATCTTGGTAGCAGCGATGATGGCGCTCTGCGGCACGGCGCGCGGCTTGTGCACGCTGGGCGAGTAAGCCCAAGACATGACGAACTTCACCCCCTTGAAAGTGCCAAATTTTTCCTTCACGGTGAGGATGTCGGCCAAAGCCTGGAAGGGATGATATTTGTCATCCTCCATGTTCAGCACTGGGATATCAGCCCAGTAGGCAAAGTTGCGGATCAGTTCGTTCGCCCCACCATAGACCCAGTCCACCGGATCGCCATAGCAGCGGATCGCAATAGCGTGACCCATACGCGACAGCACCCGCGCTACGTCCGAGACACGCTCGGTGGAGTAGGCCACTTCCTTGCCGGGCAAGGCAGGCGTGTAGATCCTTTCTGGATCCAGATAGTGAGCATGGCCGCCCAGCTGGGTCATGCCTGCCTCAAACGAGTTGCGCGTGCGCAGAGACTGATTGTAAAAAATCATGAATAGGGTCTTGGCACGCAGGATGTGATCGTGGGGTTCGCCAAGGGCAAACCGTCGCTTGAGATCGAGCGCTACATCGAGGATGGTCTCAACTTCCTCTTTGCTCCATTCTAGCAAGGTGATGAAATCACGACCGCGAAAACTGTCTGTTCTCATGTGACATTACCTCCTAAAGTGTTATTCGAAACGCACCACGAAAGGTGCAGTTAGAACAGGGCTCAATAAGTGAAAAGTTAACTAGTAGCCATCCACCTGGCTCATCTTTTCTTTGCTGTACGCCTGGTACCAAGGTATGCTTCCTGTACGACGGGGTCTTTAAGCAGTTCTTGGCCACTGCCCTCGCGGACGATCTCTCCCGTTTCCAGAACATAGGCACGGTGAGCGATGGCCAGTGCTTTACGGGCATTCTGCTCTACCAGGAGCAGGGTAGTTCCTTCCTGATTGATCTCCCGAATGACTTTGAATATTTCTTGCACCAGCATGGGTGCCAAGCCGAGCGAAGGCTCGTCCATGAGCATGAGTCTGGGGTGTGACATGAGTCCTCGGCCAATGACGAGCATTTGTTGCTCGCCGCCACTGAGGCTGCCAGCATATTGGCCCTCGCGCTCCCGCAAGCGCGGGAAGATGCGATAGACCCTTTCCAAATCAGCGGCAATCCCCTGCGCATCGCGGCGAAGGAAAGCACCGATTATAAGGTTTTCTTTCACAGTGAGATTGGCAAAGACTTGCCGCCCTTCCGGCACCTGGGCAATGCCTCTCGCTACCACTTGGTGCGCCCTGCGCGGAAGAGGTTGGCCTTCGTAGATGATTTCGCCGTTGCTGATAGGCACCACACCCGAGATAGCATTCAACAATGTGGACTTGCCCGCACCATTGGCACCGATGATGGTAACAATTTCGCCCTCATCAACATGCAGGGAAATACCGCGCAGCGCTTGCACGCCACCGTAAGAAACATAAAGGTCTTTGATCTCTAGCAAACGGGTCATAGTTCTTCTCCCGCTCCTAAGTAGGCCTGGATGACTGCCTCATTCGATTGGATTTCTTCTGGGGTGCCTTGGGCAATCTTCTTGCCAAAGTCAATCACGACGATGTCGTCGCACAGCTCCATTACCACTTCCATGTGGTGCTCGATGAGCAAAATGGTGAGATTAAATTTCTCTTTAATGTCTTCGATGAAATCCATTAACTTTTCGGTTTCATCAGGATTCATCCCTGCAGCGGGTTCATCCAGTAGAAGCAAGCGAGGCTGCAAGGCAAGTGCGCGCGCGATTTCAAGACGTCGTTGATGTCCATAAGGCAGATTCTTCGCGCGTTCCTTCGCCCTGTCAGCTAATCCGACTAGCTCAAGCAGGGAATACGCTTGTTCGGTCAGCACCTTTTCCTGTTTCAAGCGACGCGGCGTGGGGAAGAGCCCTTCGAGGATAGAGTAGTTCGCCTGCTGATGGCAGGCCGTCCGCACGTTATCCAACACGCTGAAGTCAGGAAACAGGCGGATGTTCTGAAAGGTGCGCGCAATGCCCTTTTGGGCGATCTCGTGAGCTGGCAGATTCGTAAGCGGTTGGCCATCGAACCGTATCTCGCCCCGCGTTGGTGGATAGATGCCAGTGATCAGGTTAAAGATCGTTGTTTTGCCCGCGCCATTCGGACCGATAATAGCGTGCAGGTGGCCAGAGTCTAGAGAATAGCTGAAATCGTCAACAGCTTTTACTCCACCAAAAAATTTGCTCAGGTTTGTAATTTCCAAAAGCGCCATAGAACCCTCTCAGCTTTGTTTCAGGAAACGTCTACGCCCGCTGACCCAGAGCTCCCGCAGCGAGCCTATGCTAAGTTCCCAAGAGCCCAACAGCCCTTCAGGTCGGATCACCATGATGGTTACGACCAAAGCCCCATAAGTAACCAGTCTCCAAGCCGATGCAACACGCAAAACCTCAGGTAGGGCAGTGAGGATGATGCTAGCCAGAACAGCGCCCGTGACGCTATGCATGCCGCCAAAAATCACCATAGAGATTAGCTCAGTAGACTTGGGGATTCCGAACATGGAGGGTTGGATAAACCCCACGTAGTGAGCAAGGAACCCCCCTGAAAGCCCCGCTAGAGCACCATTGATCGCAAAGGAGACTTGCTTGTAGCGAAAAGTATCCACAGCAATGGCTTCCGCTGCCAGTTGATCCTCACGCACCGCTACGCAATTGCGTCCATGACGAGAGGACACATAATTCCGTATTAGCCAGACACAGAAAAGGGTGACGGCTAAGATCACGGGCAAGGAGGTCCGAGTAGGGATGCTAGGAATACCCCGTGAGCCCCCGGTAATTTTTTCCAGATTCTCGACAACCAAACGAGTAGCCTCAGCAAAACCCAGTGTAGCAATAGCGAAGTAATCACCCTTTAAGCGAAGGGTAGGGTAACCCAGCGGGATACTGACCAACAGCGAGGCTAGGCAACCACCCAGCAAGGCCAAAGGAAATGGGGCGTGGAGTCTCATGGTCATCAACGTAGACACATAAGCACCCACGGCCATGAATCCCGCCTGACCGAAGCAGAACGAGCCAGTAAAGCCGGTCAGCAGCGAAAGCCCAAGAACAGCAAGCAGGTTCACGCAAGTCAAGATAGCAATGCCAGCAAAATATCCACTCACCGCTTTCCCCCTATCACGTTAGGCTTTTTCCTGTGCGACAGTGCCCATCAGTCCCGCAGGCCGGGCAATAATGATGATAGTCATGAGCAGATAGGAGAAGAGGTCACGGAATGCTGAGGAGATGTAGGCGGCAGCAAAGGTCTCGGTAATCCCCAGGACGAAGGCCCCTACTACTGCTCCAGGCAAGCTACCCAATCCACCAACCACCGCAGCGATAAAGGCTTTAATGGTCAGCACTCCCATCCATGGGTAAACGGTGTACTTCATTCCGAACAGCACTCCCCCTACTCCTGCTGTAGCTCCAGCCAAAAGGAATACCATGGTGGCGATCAAATCAGGGTTGATCCCCATGAGACTAGCCACCCTCATGTTATAGGCCGCAGCCTGGATGGCAATCCCGATTTTCGTCCTGTAGACCAGCCATGTCAGCAGCAGCAGCACAATGACCGTGATGATGAAAATCATCAGATCTAGACGGCCAATGCTCAGTGTCCCTACCGCAAAGGGCTTGGTTGGTAGAACATCTGGGTATGTACGGAAGTTTGGGCCAATCGTGACAATGGTAAAGTTCTGCAAGAAGATGGACATGCCCATGGCAGAAATCATCAGATAGAGCAAGGGTGCTCTTCTGAGCCGCAATGGGCGGTACGCAATCTTCTCTATTACCATAGCGATAATACCCGCACCTAGCATTGCAATGGCGATAGCCAGTCCAAAGGGCACTCCCAACTTGGTGAGAGCAAAGAAACCGAGATAAGAACCCAGCATGAGCACATCGCCATGTGCAAAATTAGAAAAATTCAGGACGCTGTAGACCAGAGAGTAGCCCACAGCAATCAAGGCGTATACAGCTCCGACTGAGATGCCATTGACAATTTGTTGCCAAATCATGGCCGACGGGCCTCCTCAGAGATTCAATTTCCGCAAGTAGGAAAAGTGGGGGAGGGGGTCCCACCTCCCCCACTTTACACACGAGATCGCCTTATTTCATTGGTTCGAACTGCTTGTAGAACTGGAACTTGCCATTCTTGATGGCAATGATAGCGGCGGCCTTGCCCACAGGGTTATGCGTCTCTGGGTCAATGTTGATGACACCGGTGAACACTTCTACACCCTTTAGGTTCTCCAGCGCATCGCGAATCGCCTGAGGTTCCGCTTTGCCGGCCTTCTCGATAGCTGCTTTGAGCATGATCATGGCATCATGCCCCATGATCGAGTTGATCTCGATGTCCTTATTGAAGCGCTTCTTGTACTGCTCGCGCCACTCCTGCACATTCGGGGCATCGATATCACCATGGTTGACGAAATAGGAGCCTTCGACGGCATCCGCTGCCATCTCCAACAGTGCTGAGGATGGCCAACCATCGCCGCCCAGGAACGTCGCGGTAATGCCTAGATCCCTGGCCTGTCTAGTGGAGAGGGCTACCTCTTTGTACAGGAACGGCATGATGATCACATCGGGGTTAGCTTCCTTGATCTTGGTGAGCTGTGCGCGGAAATCTACGTCGCCGCTTTTGAAAGCCTCATCAGCAACTAATTCACCACCCAGCTCAGCCCACGACTGCTTGAAGAAGTCGCGGACACCTACCGAGTAATCAGAGCTGATCTCATAGAGCACAGCTGCCCTGCGTGCCCCCAGATCGTCCCAGGCGAATTTTGCCTTCACGTAGCCGGAATAGGAGTCAATGAAGCACACGCGGAAGGTGTACTTCATCACTTTGCCCGGCTCTGGCACCGTGACTCGTGGGTTGGTGGCAAAGGTGCTGATAACAGGCACTTTGCCTTCCTCAGCAACTGGAGCAACCGCAATGTTGCGCCCGCTGCTGTTGCAGCCGATAATGGCTACCACTTTGTCTTCGTTGATCAGCCTCTTGACCGCGTTCACGGCCTCGAGCTGGTCACCCTTGTCATCGTAGACGACCAGTTCGACTTTCTTGCCTAGGATGCCGCCGGCAGCGTTGATCTGCTCTATGGTCAGTATCACGCCGTCACGATCTGCCTGCCCCCACACGGCCTGGTCTCCAGACAAAGCCCCGAAGAACCCAATCTTGATGGTCTCTTCCTTGGCCTGTTGCTTGCAAGCAGATAGGCTAACGAGCAAAGCCAACACCCACATCGCAATCAAAATTTTCTTACTCATCTTCTGACCTCCTTTGTAGTTTGTTGATGAAAGGTGTTAGAAAGGTGCATGCGCAGCAGTTCGATCTTCTACATCACCTCCTCAGGCTGTTCTTCAGCAGATGGTTGCCCAACAGCGATCCTACAGAAGGAAGCCTGTTGGGAAAGGATCACTGGGATCGACAAAGAAACGATGCAAACCGGTAAGGTGTGCACTTCCCTTTATCTGCGGAACAACGGCAGGGATACCGCCCACCTGGGTCTCCGCTAACAGCTTGCCTTCGAAAGTCGTGCCCAAAACGCCAGCATTGATGAATCTCTCTCCAATGCCCAGCTCCCCACGGCGATGGAGCAAGGCCATCTTGGCGCAGGTGCCTGTTCCGCAGGGAGAACGGTCCACATGACATTCGCCGTAAACGACCATGTTCAGTCCTCGCCGTTGTGCGTGTCCGGTTGGGTCATAGAATTCTGCTACATCTACCGTAGTCACGTGCTTCAGCACAGGATGTTGGACAGTTAGTTGCTGGTTGGCTGCTTCAATAATGGCCATGCCCATCGATGCAAGGAGCCCGACGTTCTCTGGCTTTAGCTCCAGTCCCACCTGCTCTTTGGAGACCATAGCAAAGAAGCCGCCAGCATAGGAGATGTCCACCCGAATATGGCCTACCCCCGGCACATCGAGCGGCTGGTCCAATAGATAAGCAAAGCAGGGAACAGCCTGGATCGTGACTGAAGTGACTTTGTGACCCTGAATTTGCGCTGTCACTTCCATTGGGCCGGCAGGGGTATCCACTGTAATGGTTGCCTCAGGCTCACTCGCTGGTACCAAGCCGCTTTCCACCAGAGCGGTCACTGCACCTATGGTGCCATGCCCGCAGAGGTAAGGGTAACGGCGAGCATCCATGTAAATCAATCCCAAAGATGCTCCTGGGGTTACCGGGTCGGTTACGATGGCGGCAATCATGTCCCGATGACCACGTGGCTCCTGCGTCAGCAGAAGGCGCGCATAATCCATCTCGCGCATGATATAAAGCCGTTTGTCATTGATCGTTTGGCCAGGGACAGGGGGGAAGTTCAAGACCAAACGGGTAGGCTCTCCGGCCGTGTGAGAGTCTAACGTCAACAAAGAATTGGGGAAACGCGCCAACAAATCCTCAACGAACTCAACTGATTGTATCCGCTCCATCTGTGCTCTCATGGTGGCCTATGCTCCTGCTGCGATGGTCAAATGGGCTGTGTTACTATGGTACCTTCTCTCTCCAATGGCTGCGTTCAGCATAGCCCTGCGGGTGTTCTCAATCGCTTCCGTCATAAGTTTCTTGGCCAATTCGGAATCCCGCTGTCTCAAAGCCTGCACCAATTGCTTGTGTTCGCGGTCGAACTGAACTGCTCGGTCAAATAAACGTGCTTCCAAGAGCAGAATGCCCTGCATCTGGTCCAACACATTCGCCACGGCTTCAGCCAGTTTCTCATTCCCGCTTGCCAAGGCTACTCTATAGTGGAACTCGCGGTTATCCTTCAGATATTGGTAACAGCTATCCATGTCGCCTGGGACGTATGTACAGAGTATGTGCTCCAGGGCATCCAATTGTTCTGGGGTGATATTCTGCGCAGCCAGCTCAGCGGCCGCAGCTTCCAGTATGAGGCGTAATCCAAAGAGGTTCTGTAGGTCCTTGAGGGTCATGTAGGACACAAAATAGCCTGCGCGGGGAACGGCTTCTACCAAGCCCTCGTGTTGGAGGAGAGTGAGGGCTTCTCTTATCGGTGTTTTGCTGACCTTGTATCTCTTGGCCAACTCATCCACCGGCAACTTGTTCCCCATGCGATACACTCCGCCGAGGATATCTTCCTTGATTTTGCTGTAGACTTGCTCTCTTAGCAGCATGCTCTTTCGCTCTCAGCAAACAGTGCTTGCCTTCGCGCTGCAATGCCAGTAGTATTTCGCTGAAATTTTACTAAAATTCACAAATTTGTCAAATTGAAAAGGGGGGTTGTACCCCACGCCACATTTAGCCAATCTCGCGAATCTCGAACGCATTCGCCTCGGTATCATACAGCCCAAAGCTGGGCTGGCCAAACCGCCCCATCACTTCACCGGGATTGCCCCACAGCGTGGAGCCCACCATCTGGACATGGGCGGTGTGGTCGTGGCCGCTGAAGACGGCATCGTACTGGCCTGAACGAGCCAATGCCTCGCCGATTTCGGGGTAGTGAGCCACGGCGATGCGCTTGCCGCCCAGTTCCAAGCGAGCGATGGGCTGGTGGAAGGTGACGTTTCCGACCTGCTGGGCAATCTTGAGCAAGAGAAAGACATCCCCGTCATTGTTGCCAAAAACGGAGTGTACCGGGCCGCGAAAACCTTCGGCCAGCATCTTCAGCGTGAACGGCGCGCAGTAGTCCCCGCAGAAGAAAACCACTTCTACCCCATTCAACGAGGTAAGCACTTTCTGCAGGTTCTCCAGACGATCGTGACAATCGCTCAGCACCCCAATGAGCATAAGCCGCCTCCTTATGTAGTGAATGCTTCCAAGCCACAAATTCTAATGCAAAGCGCCCGGGATGACAAGCCATGCGACAGAAGCAAGATCCCTAATAACATCCTTTTGGACTTAATTGACTGGGTTGCTAGAAGGTATATAATAGAGGTGAACTTTATCGGTTGTGTTTTTGTTCTCCAAGGAGGCGCTATATGCCTGCAAAGAAAATGACCACATCCTCAGTGCCTATCTCTGCACCACGTGGCTATGGCTGGCTGGTGGATGTGCCCACGGTACATGATAGCCTGGGTTTTGCTCCCTTTCGCCATGCCCTTTACGACATCATCACCACCACACCTGAAACACCCTTTACCATTGGCGTCTTTGGTGCCTGGGGCAGTGGCAAGACCAGCTTAATGCTCATGCTGCAGGACGACTTATACCGTGCAAACCAAAGACGTCGTTGCAAGGAAAATAAAGATAGGTTCCGATTGGTCTGGTTCGATGCCTGGAAATACAACCAGGAAGAGCTCTTGTGGCGCACACTCTTGCTACGAGTGCTTGCCGCTCTGCGCCCCCCACAAGCAGAGGGCAGCCAGTCTGAGGACGAGAAGCGGCTATGCGCTGAACTCGATCGCCTTGAAGAAAGCTTGTACCGTGATGTGGATTGGGAGGAAAAAGGCAACCTGACTGTAGACATTCCAGAGGCAGTGAAGGCGGTTGGAGGAGGATTGCTCAAGCTCGGTTTTGCTGTTCTGCCTGGTGTGGGCACAGTATTCCAGGCGCTTCGCCTAGCCGATAAGGCGGCTGAAGCCGCACAGGGCAAAATAGGCGAAGGCGCTCTCAGTGAGGATGTTGCGGGTCTCCTGAAAGCATTTCGCAGAGATGTCATCCACCACCACCAACAGCACCTGGATTCACTGGAACGGTTCCAGAAAACCTTCGCGGATTTGGTCAAGGCACATGTTCTCGCTCAAGATCAACGGTTGGTACTTTTTGTAGATGACCTTGACCGCTGTCTGCCAGAGAAAGCAGTGGAAGTGTTGGAGGCAATCAAATTGTTCCTGGATGTACCTGGCTGTGTGTTTGTGCTCGGTCTGGAGCGCAAGGTTATCGAAGAGGGCATCCGTGTAAAATATAAGGATTTTGTTGTCGTGCCCGGTGGCGCGGCGCCCATTGTGGGTCGTGACTATCTGGAAAAAATCATCCAGGTGCCATTTAACCTGCCACCTATTGACTCGGCAGATATCCGCACATTTATCTGCCAAGTGGCTAAGCGCAGCAAAACCTCTAGGCTACGACAGACCCTGGAAGAACAAGCGGATATTTTTGCTGGGGTGCATTTCAGTTTAGGGGCGAGTTGTAAACGGCTGTCCACACTTCATGGAAACGTTTGCTGAGGATAGCAGCTCGAATTGGGGCCAGGCGTTCTAGCCCAGCTCGACTCCAGCGCATCCCAG